>NZ_JBEXPJ010000049.1:0-50881 GCF_040611995.1 Lentzea sp. NPDC006480 | reverse complement strand
GTCGTGTCGGAGGGTATCTAGATCTGGTGAACAGCAGCGGGGCGCCGGTGACGGCGCCCCGTTCTCAGTTGCCGGCGTCCTCGAAGATCAGGAACGTCTTGGTCGACAGCACGCCGGGGATGATCTGCAGCTGCTCCAGCACCACGCGCCGCAACGCGTTGTTGTCCTCGGCCCGGACGAGCAGCATCACGTCGAACTCGCCGCCCATCAACGCCATGTGCCGCACCTCCGGGATCGCCCGCAGCTGGGCCTGCAGGTCGCGCCAGTTGTGCTGGCGCACGGTCATCGCCACGTAGGCCGAGGTGGTCAGGCCGACCTTCACCGGGTCGACGCGGGCGGTGAAGCCGGTGATCACGCCGTCCGCCACCAGCCGGTCGAAGCGGGCGTAGGCGTTCGCGCGCGAGATGGTCACGCGCTCGGCCAGTGCCCGGCCGGACAGGCGGCCGTCCGCCTCCAGTTCCCGCAGGATCCGGCGGTCGATCTCGTCCAGCTCGGTGTCCACGTGTCTCGCTCCCGAGGTCGGCAGGGCGGTGAATCAGGCCAACTGGTCCGGCTGAATCGTCCCACGAAGTCAATCGTCTCGCGATAACGCCCAGACCTGGCCGAACGACCACCGTTCTAGGCAACATTCCGGCTCATGAGTCAGCTCAAGGCGGCCCTCACCCCGGCGCGGTTGCTGGACGAGTCCGGACGGCTCGTGCGCGGTGCCGCAGCTCCCGACGCCGACGCCCTGGTCGAGGGCTACCGCAGGCTGGTGTTCGCGCGCCGCCTGAACGAGCAGTGCGGGGCGCTGGTCCGGCAGGGACGGCTGGCCGTGTACCCGTCCTCACGCGGGCAGGAGGCGTGCCAGGTCGCGTGCGCGTCCGTGCTCGCGCCAGGCGACTGGCTGTTCCCGACCTACCGCGACACGGCCGCGATCGTCGCCCGCGGGGTCGACCCGGTCGAAGCGCTCACGTTGCTGCGTGGCGACTGGCACTGCGGGTACGACCCGAACGAGCACAAGGTCGCGCCTCAGGCCACACCGCTGGCCACGCAGCTGTTGCACGCCGTCGGTGTCGGGCACGCCGCGCGTCTCAAGAAAGAAAACACCGTCGTCATGGCGTTGTGCGGTGACGGCGCGACGAGCGAGGGCGACTTCCACGAGGCGTGCAACTTCGCCGCGGTCTTCCGCGCGCCGGTGGTGTTCTTCGTGCAGAACAACAAGTACGCGATCTCGGTGCCGCTCGCGCGCCAGTCGGTCGCGCCTTCGCTCGCGGCCAAGGCGATCGGGTACGGCATGCCCGGCATCAGGGTCGACGGCAACGACCTGCCGGCGTTGGAGAAGGTGCTCGGCGAGGCGGTCGCACGGGCACGCGCCGGGGACGGGCCGACGCTGGTCGAGGCCGACACCTATCGCATCGAGTCGCACACCAACGCCGACGACGCCAGCCGCTACCGCGACGACGACGAGGTGATCGACTGGGTCCCGCGTGATCCACTCCTGCGAGTCCGGACCTACCTCAAAGCCAAGGGCGCGCTCGACGACGCCCGTGAGCAGCAGATCGCAGCGGCGGCGGAGGAGATGGCGGCGGCGGTCCGGGCCGGTGTCGGCGCCGAGACGCCCGTCGATCCCGAGGAGATCTTCGCCCACGTCTACGCCACCCCCACGCCGCAGCTGGCCGAGCAGCGCACGGTGCTGCGGGCCGAGCTCGAGGAGGCCTGATGAGCACCCCGAAGATGACCATGGCGCAGGCGATCAACGCCGCGCTGCGCGACGCCATCGCGCAGGACGACTCCGTGGTCGTGTTCGGCGAGGACGTGGCCCAGCTGGGCGGGGTGTTCCGGGTGACCGACGGGCTGCACCGCGAGTTCGGGGAGAGCCGCGTCTTCGACACCCCGCTGGCCGAGTCCGGCATCGTCGGCATGGCCGTGGGCATGGCCATGAACGGGATGCGCCCGGTCGTCGAGATGCAGTTCGACGCGTTCGCGTACCCGGCTTTCGAGCAGATCGTCAGCCACGTCGCGAAGCTCGGCAACCGGACCCGCGGCAAGGTGCGGCTGCCCATCGTGATCCGCATCCCCTACGCCGGCGGGATCGGCGGGGTGGAGCACCACTGCGACTCCTCCGAGGCCTACTACGCGCACACCCCAGGCCTGACCGTCGTCGCACCCGCCACCAACGCCGACGCGTACGGCTTGCTGCGCGCGGCCATCGCGAGCCCCGACCCGGTGGTCTTCCTGGAGCCCAAGAAGCACTACTTCGCCAAGGAAGAAGTGGACGTGTCGGTGCCGGTGCCACCGATCGGGCGGGCGGTGGTGCGGCGTCCGGGCAAGGACGCCACGTTGATCGCTTACGGCCCGTCCGTGCCGGTCGCGCTGGCGGCCGCCGCGCAGGCCGCGACCGAGGGCAGGGACCTGGGCGTGGTCGATCTGCGCTCGATCGTCCCGTTCGACGACGAGACGGTGTGCGCCGAGGTGCGCCGGACCGGCCGGGCCGTGGTGGTCGCCGAGGCACCCGGCTTCGCCTCGGTGGCCTCCGAGATCGCGGCACGAGTGGGGGAGCGCTGCTTCCACCACCTGGAGGCGCCGGTGCGCCGCGTGACCGGGTTCGACGTGCCCTACCCCGCGCCGAAGCTGGAGCACCACTTCCTGCCCGGCGTGGACCGGATCCTGGACGCCGTCGACACGCTGCAGTGGGAGGACGCCGCATGAGCGCCAGGGTGTTCGACCTGCCCGACCTCGGCGAGGGCCTGACCGAGGCGGTGCTGGTCCGCTGGCTGGTCAAGACCGGCGACCCGGTGGCGGTGGACGAACCCGTCGCCGAGGTCGAGACCGCGAAGGCGATGGTCGAGGTGCCGTCGCCGTTCGGCGGGGTGATCGCGCGGCTGCACGGTGAGGAGGGCGCCACCCTCCAGGTCGGCTCGCCGTTGATCTCGGTCGACGCGGCCGCCGAGTCCTATGTGGAGGAAGAAAGGGCCGGTTCGGGCAACGTCCTGATCGGCTACGGCACGTCGGAGACGACGGCCTCCCGTCGTCGCCGGAAGGCCGTTCCCCGTCCCGTGGTGCACAACGGGGAACGCCCCGCGGTGCAGTCGCCGATCGTGCGCCGCCTGGCCCGTGACAACGGCGTCGATCTCAACGCCCTGTCCGGCACCGGACCCGACGGCCTGATCACCCGCCGCGACGTCGAAGCCGCGTCCGCGAAGCCCGGACCGGTCAGTGACGTGGATCAGCGCACGGGCCTCCCGATCCGCACCCGCGTGCCGTTGACGGGCATGCGCAAAGCGGTCACCACCACCTTGACCCGCAGCCGCAGCGAGATCCCTGAAGCGACGACGTGGGTGGACGTCGACGCGACCGCGTTGCTGGAGCTCCGTGCCGAACTGAAGGAAACCGGTGCGGCGCCGGGGATTCTGGCGATGGTCGCCCGGTTCGTCGTGGCCGGGCTCGCCCGCTTCCCCGAGCTGAACTCCAAAGTGGACACCGAACGAGCGGAGATCACCCACCTCGACGGTGTGAACCTGGGCCTGGCCGCACAAACCGGCCGCGGCCTCGTCGTCCCGGCGATCAAGGACGCGCACCGCCTGAGCATGCGCGGCCTCGACACCGAGATCCGCCGGCTCACCACCGCCGCGCGCGAGGGCACCGCCACCGCGAGCGAGCTGAGCTCAGGTTCGTTCACCCTCAACAACTACGGCGTGCTCGGAGTCGATGGCAGCGCCGCGATCATCAACCACCCCGAGGTCGCGATCCTCGGCATGGGCCGGATCCTGCCCCGCCCGTGGGTGGTCCAGGGCGAGATCGCGGTGCGGCACCTCGTGCAGCTGTCGCTGGTGTTCGACCACCGGGTGTGCGACGGCGGCACCGCGGGCGGGTTCCTCCGCTTCGTCGCCGACTGCGTGGAGAACCCGAAGTCGGCGCTGGCGGACCTGTAGCGATCAGTCCTGGAGCAGGCCGAGTTCGCCGAACATCCGCCTGCCCCAGGACAGCGCGGTGGGCAGGTCGTCCCACTGCCGGTCCTGTTCGGTGAGGTAGGGGAACACGTACGGGTCGGTGACCTCCTCCGGGAGGTCGCTGGCGTGCAGCGTGTACGGGGGATAGCCGTAGCGTCCCGCCATCATCGCCGTGGCGACGTCCTTCGGCTGCGCGTCCCAGACCCCGAACCAGAGCCTGCGCAGCATCGCGGGGTGCGCCACCGCGAAGATCAACCGGCCGACGTCGAGCGGTTCGCCCGCGCTGATCACCCTGGCCGTGCCGGAGAAGCGGTGGTCGTGCCCGGCCAGCGGCAGCTCGCCGGCGAACCCCGACCACACCTCCACGCTGTGCCCGGCGTCGATGATCGCGGTGCAGAGCGTGGCCAGCGCGAGGCCGCGGTTGATGATCACGTCGTGCGCGATCGTGTGCGTGAAGCCGCCGGGCACGAGGAACGTGATCACCTTGCCGCGCCGGGACACCTGCCGGGGCACCGCGTCCACCATGCACTCCGGCACCCCGGAGAGGTAGGCGCCGACGTCGACCTCGCTGCCGGTGACGTCCCAGGTCGGTTCCAGCAACGTGACGGCGTGGGACAGCCCGGCCCGCCCGCGCAGCTCGGCGACCGTCACGCGGGTCTCCTCCAGGGCGAGCGACCAGCCGTCGGTGGCCAGCTCGACAGCCTCCTCCCAGGTCGCCCCGTGCCAGCCGTCGCTGATCCTCCTGCTGGAGGGGTTGCTGCTGGTCGGGGGCGCCGTCGCCGTGTCGAGGAACTCGCGCCAGGACATCAGCGGCGCCAGCTTCAGCGGGTGCATCAGGCCAGCCCGAGCGCCTTGCGGTGCGCGTCGGAGAGGCCGCGCACCACCCGCCACTGGAAGACCTGCTCCACCGTCGCGCCCGCTTCGAGCAGCTTTGCGCCGTCGATGCTCGCTCGCGGCGAGATGATCACGGGCAGCTTCTTGGTCTCCGCCACAGAACGCAGCTCCCGGATGTCGGCGAGGAGCTCGATCACCGCGTCGGGATGCGACGGCGCGTGCCGCAGCGCGATCCGTTCCTCCAGGTTCTCGTCGATCTCCACGTCCATCACGACGAACCGGTCCAGCGTGGCGGAGTCGAGCGTCTGCCGGCCGACGTACTGCCGGTCGCCGCCGGTGCCGTAGGTGTTGCCGGTGGCGACCAGCCGGAAGCTCTCGTGCGCGTCCACCATGCGGTCGGCGAACGCGCAGGTGCCGAGCGCGAGCGCCTGGTTGAGCTCGGCCAGCAGCCCGGGATGGCCGTTGTCCAGCTCGTCCAGCAGCATCACGCCGCCGTGCTCGAACGCGCGGCGGAACGGCGTGCCGTGGTACTTGCCATGGGCGTCGTAGTAGCCGAACACCTTGCTCATCGGCGTGGTCGGGCCGAGCGACAGCGCGTGGAACTCCAGCCCCAGCGCACCCGCGGCGTGCTTGGCCAGCATGGACTTCCCGGTGCCGGCCGGGCCGACCAGCAGCACGTGGCAGCGTGCGTGCAGGGCCACGAGCAGCTGCGGCAGCACCGCGTGGGTGTCCGCGCCGAGCTCCACCTTCCGCCCCTGCGGGAGCACCACGGTGATCACGTTCGGCGCGTACTGCTCGAACGCCCTGGCCGCCTCGTCGCGGACCGCGCCGCGCACCTGTTTCAACGCCTCCTCGGCGACCTCGTCGACCACCTCGGGGACGGCCTCGAAGGTGGCCCTGCGTGCCGTCTCGGTCGCCGTGACCGCGGCCTTGTCCACCAGTTCGTCCAGCAGTCGCTGCAGATCCGGGGTCGCCTCGGTCATCGCAGCGCGGGCGAGTGCCGGCAGCACCTCGCCCGCCTCGTGCCGCACCGCGTACTCCAGCGCGCCGCGAACCTCGTCCGCGGCGTCCTGCACCGCGGCGGGCGCGGCGTCCACCACGGCGGCTCGGGCGGCCTCGGCCATCGCGGCGGACCCGTCGCGCAGCAGCTCGTCCCGCAGCACGGCGGCGTCCTTGGCGACCGCCTCGCGCGCCAGTTCGCCGACCAGCTCCCCGGCCTGCGTCTGCAAGCTGGCGGCCACCGCGGCACGCACCTCGCCGGTGGCCTTGTCGACCACGTCGGCCAGCACGTCGGTGGCCTGGCGCCGCACGACGCCGCTGAACTGCGCGGTGGCGTTCTCGACCAGTTCCTCGCGCAGCCGCGCCAGGTCCGGTGTCGCGTCCCGCACCGCGAGCGCGGCCAAGTCGGGCAGCAGACCGTCCGCGACGTGCCGGACCAGTTCCGGCAGATCGGCCTCCAGCCGCTCCCGGACGGCTCCCTCGACGGCGGCCCGCAGCTCGTCCGGATCCGGGGCGGCACCGGCCACCGCGAGCTTCGCCAGGTTGGGCAGCAGCGCCCGCGCGTACTGGTGGACGGTGTCCGGCAGCCGCGCGTGGATCTCACCTTCGAGCAGCGAGATCAGGTTGCTCTCGGTGAACACGCCCCGCGCCACCGCCTCGGAGATCCGGGTGACCTCCGCTTTCGTACTGCCCAGCACGTTTCCTCCGTCGACCGGCGCGTTCCTGCCTGTTGGCGGATCAGTGTCGGGGGCGTCTGCGGGACCGGTCCCGCCGCAACGTTTCTGCAACCCGGCTGGGTCAGGGTGTGCTCGCGGCCCGTTTTCGGGGGTTGGGGGGAGAACGGGCCGCCTCACTTCTCCCACTCTCGTGAAACGGGTTCACCATGGGCAGACCTGCGGCGCTCGCCCGCGCCGGTGTCCTCGTGCTGCTGTCGAGCCTGCTCCAGGTTCCAGCGGCACCCGCCACAGCGGATCAGCCGGACGAGCGCAGCGCCACGGTCGCCGCGCGGAAGTCGGCCGGCCGGTAGAGGTGACGAGCCTGCGCAGCGAGACGCGGGAGGTGTTCGCCAACCGTCGACATGAGCCTGCGGTTCGCGCCGGACGGTCCGGTCACACCCGCGGCCGCACCGCTCGGGCTGAGGCTGAAGCGCCGCGGCGAAGGCAAGGGCATCGTCACGATGTCCACCGGCGACCACGAGCTCACGCTCGGCCGGGGTGAGCAGCTTCCCGTGCCGGCGCTCGACGGCGGCGACACCACAGCGAGGTGGCACGGCCCGAACTAGATCCAGGACGCGGTGATCACACCGCGTGAGGTGCCGACTCGGCCGCGTGCGAGAATCCCCGGCGAGGGGGATCGCATGCGGGTCGAGTTCGGGCTGTTGGGGGAGCTGCGGGCAACCATCGGCGGCACGCCCGTCGACCTGGGTCCGCCCAGGCAGCGGGCGGTTCTCGCCGCTCTGCTCGCGGACGTCGGCAATCCCGTTCCCACTGCCGAGATCATCCTGCGCGTCTGGGGTGACTCTCCACCTGAGACGGTGTCGGTCACGTTGCGGGCATACCTCTCGCGGTTGCGGGCGCTCGGGTTCGACATCAGCAGGCAGACCACCGGGTACGTGCTGCGGACGGAACCGGGCAGTGTGGATGTGCTGCGGTTCAACGACTTCATCGCCGAAGCCGGGCGGACCGGGCGGAGTGCGACGTACCGGCAGGCGCTCGAGCTGTGGCGCGGTGAGCCGTTCGCGGGCATCGCGGGGCTGGACGTGCAACGCAAGCGGCTCGAGGCGGCGCGGTTCGAGGCGGTGCTCGACTACCACGACGCGTTGCTCGCCGAAGGCACCTACCTCGTCGGCGAGCTGACAGAACTGAGCGTTGCGCACCCGGCTGACGAACGGGTGGCGGGGCAGCTGATCACGGCGTTGCTCGCGACCGGACGTCACGCTGAAGCGTTGGCGCACTACGAGAAGGTGCGCGCCTGGCTGGCCGACGAGCTCGGCGCCGATCCCGGTGTGGCGTTGCGCGAGCTGGGGCGGCGGGCCGCGCTGGCGAGCTCCGTGCCGAGGCAGCTGCCCGCGCCGCCGCCGTTGTTCAGCGGGCGGACGGCCGAGCTCGCCTCGCTCGACAGCGCTCGCCCCGCCGAGACCGTGGTGATCTCCGCGATCGGTGGTGCCGGTGGGGTCGGCAAGACGTGGCTCGCGCTGCACTGGGCGCACCGGCACGTCGCCGAGTTCCCGGACGGGCAGCTCTACGTCAACCTGCGCGGCTTCGACCCGGCCTCACCACCCGTGGAGCCCGCCACCGTGCTGCGGGACTTCCTGGACGCGCTCGGTGTGGCGGCGGCCGACCGTCCGTCTCATGTGGACGCTCAGGCGGCGTTGTTCCGCGAGCTCGTGGCGGATCGGAAGATGCTGGTGCTGCTCGACAACGCGCGGGAGTCGGCCCAGGTCGAGCCGCTGCTGCCGGGCGGCCGGACCTGCACGGTGATCGTGACCAGCAGGCACTCGCTCGCGGGGCTCGTGTCCGCGCACGGTGCGGTGCCGTTGTCGTTGGACGTGCTGGATCCCGAGGACGCCCGCGCGGTCCTCATCGGACACATCGGCGCGGAGCGGGTGGCCGCGGAACCCGCCGCGGTGACCGCGTTGCTCGGCTACTGCGCAGGGTTGCCGCTGGCGCTGGGCATCGTGGGCGCTCGGGCCGCCGCGCACACGGGGCTGGCCGAGCTGGCCGCCGAGCTGGAGGACGCGGCCGGACGGCTCGACGGGCTCGGTGACACCGACGCGAACCTGCGTGCGGTGCTGTCGTGGTCGTTCGCGGCGTTGTCACCACAGGCTGCCGCGTTGTTCGGGTTGCTGGGGCTGCATCCCGGCGCGGACATCGGGCTGGCCGCCGCCGGCTCGCTGGCCGGGCAGCCCGCGGTGCGGCTGCGGAAGGTGCTGCGGGAGCTGGAGTCCGTGCATCTCGTCACGCAGCACGCCGCGGACCGGTACCGGATGCACGACCTCGTGCGGCTATACGCGGCCGAGGTCGCCGTGCCGGACGCGGAGGCCTCCCGCAGGCTGGTCGACCACTACGCCGCGAGCGCCACAGCGGCGGAGCGGACGCTCTTCCCGTCGCGCACGCCGCTCCCGGTCGAGCCCGTCGCGGCGCGGTGCGTGCCGGAGGACCCCGCCGATCCGCGCGCCTGGCTCGCGGCCGAGCACGCGAACATCCTTGCGGTGCAACGGTTCGCGATCGACCACCAGCTGGACGAGCAGGCTTGGCAGTGCGCGTGGGCGTTGACCACCTACCACACCCACACCGCGAACATCGCGGATCAGCTCGCCGTGTGGCGGGTCGCGCTGGAAGCCTCGCAGCGGATGGCCGACGCCAAGCGCGAGACGTTCGCACGTCGTTACATCGCAACGGCTCAGGCCCGAACCGGCGCGCACGGTGAGGCGATGCACCACCTCGACCAGGCGCTGGCGGTGGCGGAACGGGTGGGCGACCACGCCGTGCAGGCGCAGGTGCACTACGCCCTGTCCGACGCGTGGGCGACCAAGGGCGACAACGAACGTGCGCTGGAGCACGCGGCGAAGGCGTTGCGGTGCTTCGAGCACACCGGCAACACCGGCAACATCGCGCAGGGCCTCACCGCGGTCGGCTGGTTCTCGGCGCTGACCGGTCGTTACGCCGACGCGCGTGAGCACTGCGAACGCGCCCTGGCGACCTTCGAGGCCAACGGCAACCAGGCCGGCGAGGCGGGCACGCTGGACACGCTCGGCTACATCGCCTTCCACAGCGGGGATGTCGCCGCGGCCGTGTCGTGGTACGAGCGTTCACTCGCCGTGTTCCGCGAGGTCGGCGACCAGCGCTACGAGGCCACCGTCCTGGATCGCCTCGGCGACGCGCACACGGCACTTGGCCGCCACGACGAAGCACACGCGGCGTTCACCCTGGCCGCTGAGCTGCTGCGCGCCCAAGGCCGGGCGGACGAAGCGCACGCGATCGACGAGAAGCTGCGATGACGGCGTTCCGCGTGCTCGGCCCGATCGGCGCGGAGGTCGACGGCGCCGAGGTTCCGCTCGGATCTCCGCGCGAACGCCTGGTGCTCGCCGCGTTGCTGATGGACGTCAACCGCCCGGTGCAGGTCCCGCATCTCGTGACGCGGGTGTGGGGCGATGAAGCGCCGCCTACGGCCGCGGCTACTTTGCGGAGTTACGTGTCGCGGTTGCGCGGCAGAGGCGTGGTGATCGAACGCCCGTCGGCGGGCTACCAGCTCGTGGCCGACCCTGAAACCGTTGACCTGCACCGGTTCGGCGCGCTCGTCACCCGTGCCCGCGCGGCCGCCGATGCCGACGCGTCGTCGCTCTTCGCGCAGGCGCTGGCGTTGTGGTCGGGCGAGGCGTTCGCCGGCGCCACGACGCCGTGGTTCGCGGCCACCCGCACCCGGCTCGACCTGGATCACCTCGCCGCACGGCTGGACCACAACGACGTCCGGCTGCGCCTCGGTGAGCACGGCCGGATGGCCGGCGAGCTGACCGAGCTGGCCGACCAGCACCCGATCGACGAACGTGTCGGCGCCCAGCTGATGCTGGCGCTGTACCGGTGCGGCAGGCAGAACGAGGCGCTCGAGCACTACCAGCGCATCCGCACCCGCCTGGTGGCCGAGCTGGGCGCCGAACCCGGTCCGGCGTTGCGACGGCTGCACGAACAGGTGCTGGCCGCCGCTCCGGCACTGGACCTGACCACCCGGCCGCGCGCGGTCCCGCGGCAGCTGCCCGCACCGCAGCGGGCTTTCCGGGGCCGCGACGACGAGTTCGCCCGCATCGGCCGCACGCCGATCACGGTGATCAGCGGCGTGGGTGGCATGGGCAAGTCGTGGCTCGCGCTGCGCTGGGCCCACGCGCACCTGGCCGAGTTCCCCGACGGCCAGTTGTTCGCGAACCTGCGCGGCTTCGACCCGGCCGGTCCTCCGGTCGAACCGGCGGTGGTGGTGCGCGGTTTCCTGGACGCGCTGCGGATTCCGGCGGAGTCCATCCCGGCGGGCCTGCAGGCGCAGGCGGCGTTGTTCCGCGAGCTGGTCGCGGACCGCCGGATGCTGGTCGTGCTGGACAACGCGCTGGAGACCGCGCAGGTCGAACCACTGCTGCCGGGCGGCGACTCGTGCACGGTCGTGATCACGAGCCGCCACCAGCTCGGCGGCATGATCACCAAGCACGGCGCGGTGCCGGTCACGCTCGGCGCGCTCGACGACGACCAGGCCCGCGACCTGTTCGGCAGCCACCTGGGCGCGGCCCGCACCGCCGCCGAACCCGCCGCCGTCGACGAGCTCGTCCGCTACTGCGCGGGTCTGCCGCTGGCGCTGGGCATCCTCGCCGCCCGCGCGGCGACCAGGCCGGATTTCTCGCTGGCGGTGCTGGCCGGGGAAGTCGCCGACGTGGTGACGAGGCTCGACGCGATGGACGCGGGCGAACGCCCGGCGAGCCTGCGCGCCGTCTTCGAGTGCTCCTACCGCGTGCTGGACCCGGACGCCGCACGGGTGCTCGGCCTGCTCGCGCTCGCGCCGGGCCCGGACATCGGCCTGACCGCGGCGGCCCTCCTGGCCGATCGCCCGCCGGCCGCGGTGCGCCCGGTCCTCGCCGCGCTGGAGCACGCCAACCTGGTCACCCAGTACCTCCCGAACCGCTACCGCCTGCACGACCTGGTGCGCCTGGACGTCTACGAACGCGCCACGAACGACATCCCGGAGCCGGAGCGCGCCGCGGCGTTCCACCGCATGATGGACTTCTACCTCCGCGCCTCGGCCGACGCCGCACTCGCGTTCGCTCCCGGCCGGGCGTTGATCGAGCAGATCCCGCCGCTGGAGCGGCCGCTGTCGCTCGACCGCGCCACCGAGTGGTTCGACCAGCAGCACCAGTCGCTGCTGGCGATTCAGCAAAGCGCCACGGACTGCCCGCTCTACGTGTGGCAGCTGGCCTGGTGCCTCGACTCGTACCTGCTGCGCACGGGCCGGGCCGACGAACACCTGGCGGCCTGGCGAGCGGGACGCGCGGCCGGCGAGCAGCTCTGCGTGGACGAGGACCTGGCGCTCGCGTCGGTGCTGCTCGGCCTCGCCTGCACGCGCGCCGGCCACCACGACGAGGCGTTGCGGCACTTGACCGACGCGTTGCGCCGCAGCAGCGACGACCTGTACCGGGCCCACGCGTTCTCCGTGCGGGCGGCCGTGCTGGAGGCGCTCGGCGACGACGCCCGCGGCATGGCCGACGCGACCGAGGCGATGCTGATCTACGCGCGGCACGGCCGCACCACGTGGGAAGCCAAGGCGCTCAACGGCGCGGGCCGCCTGTCCGCGCGCCTCGGCGACCTCGCCCGCGCCCGTGCGTCCTGCGAGCGCGCGTTGGACATGTTCCGCGCGTGCGGCGACGAGGAAGGCGTGGCGGAGACGCTCAACAACCTGTCGTTCGTCGCGCTGTGCGGCGGTGAACCCGAAGCGGCGCAACACCACGCGCGTCAGGCACTGGAGCTGTCCCGGCGGCTCGGGTTCACGGCGGAGGAGCACACCGCGCGGCGACGGCTGGCCGAGTCGGCCGCTCGCCGGACTGGATGACCATCAGCCGGAACGTCGTCGACGGCGACTCGCGCCCGCACGTCTGCAGCATGTGCCAGGCCAGGTTGCCGCGGCGACGGGATCATGAGCGCCATCGACTTCCGGAGGTACGAAGGAGCGGCTGTCCACAGCGGACCGGTTACTCCGCGGCCGTCCGAGGAGTTTTGACGGGACCGGGGAAGAACATGTTCGTGGTGGCCTGGTAGTGCCTGTAGTCGGGCCGTTTGCGAACGCTGTAGTACTCGGCGGGACGAGCGCCGGTGTGCTTGGTCAGCGTGACGTACAGCGTCCACGAAACGAGGCACAGGCCCAGCGCCAGCACCGCCCACACCAGCAACGTGGTGGCGTGGAACAACGTCAGCAGTGACGGCAGCGCGAGCAGCACCAGGGCGTTCCACTGCATCCACTGGAAGAAGTAGTTGGGGTGCCTGCTGTACCGCCACAGCCCACGATCGCAGGTACCTCGCTCACCACGGGCGGCGAAGCGCTGTTTCTGGCGGTCGGCCACCGACTCCAGCACGTACGACCCGGCCCACAGCACGAAAGCGGCCACGGTCCAGACCGACAGCGTCCGCGAGTGATCGGCGGCGACGACGAACGCGGGCACGGCCAGCACGGTCGCGTTCGCCAGCCCCTGCAGCCAGATCTCGTACTGCACGGACCACGTCTCGCTGCGGAAACCCTGCCGCTCCCAGCGCCGCCGCTGATACCGGTACCGCGGCAGCTCGACCTTGGGCGCGCCAGGTGTCCACCAGCCGTGCTTCACCGCCAGCACCAAACCCCACAGCCCCATCCGCGCGCCCATGGCGAGGTAGGCGACCGCGACGATCACCGCACTGAGCTGGTGGGCGGTGACCAGGGTGACGACGCCGATGCCCACCAGCCCCCACGGCCAAGCCACGTCGACGTACGACACGTGCCGCGTGAGGTAGCCGGGGATGGCCGCCACCAGCGTGAACAGCACGACCTGCACCAGCAGGTTCCACCGGGCGGGCCCGGCGGTGGCAGGGTCCAGCAGCAACGCGACCCCGACCACGACGAAGGGCAGCACGCCCACGACCCGGCGCATGCCGTCCTCCAAGCTCATCGGTGAGACATTCCGCCAGAATGTCTCCGTGAGACACTTTATACATGCTGTCTCACGCTGCGACCAACGTGAACCTGGCCACCGAGCCCGAGGTGGATCCGGTCATCACCCTCGCGCTGCGGCACTTCCTCCGCGAGAGCCGCATCGACATGGGTGACCTCGCCACCGCGGCCGGCATCGGCCGGGCCACCCTCTACCGCAGGTACGGCGACCGCGACCGGGTCCTGGGCGAGGTCCTGTGGGCCATCACCCACCGCGAGTGGGCACGCCTGTGGCAGGCCAGCAAGAAGCGCGGCATGGCGAGGGTGATCGCGGTGCTGGACCAGGCGATGCGGGACACCGTCGCCTCACCGGCCCTGCGCGCGCTGCTCGAACGCGACCCCGAAACCGCGCTGCGAGTCCTCACCTCGCAGCAGGGCGTGGTGCAGTCCCGCCTCGTGGCAGGACTGGCCGAGCTCATCGACGCCGAACGTGACGGCTCATCCGACATCCCGGTGACCAAACTGGCCTACGCCGTGGTCCGGCTCGCCGAGTCGTTCTGCTACTCCGACGTCATCACCGGTGCCCCGCCGGACATCGACACCGCGACCGACATCATCCGGAAGCTCCTGGCCTAGCAACGAAAAACAGCTAGTCGTCGTCCTCGCTCAGCATGAGGTCCACCTGTTCCCGCTGAGGTGTGCCGTCGAGCGCGGCCAGGAGAACCGGCCGGGCCGCGGCCCAGTGCTCCGGCGGCAAAGCGTGGGCCAGGAGGTAGGCGCCCGCCCTGCTCGGCCGCGCCGTGAACTCGTCGAGCAGACCGGTGAAGTCGCACGCCTGGTAGGACCGGCGGTTCTGGGTGAAGCACAGCACGGTCAGCGCCCGGACGAAGTTGACGACGGCCGGGCTGAGCTGTGGATCGTGCTGTGCCCACAGGTCGAGAGCGGCACCGAAGACGTCGCACACGCCGCCGCCCGCCAGTGCCAGTTGCGCGGAGACGAGATCTTCCAGCGCTTTGCTCGACCAGACCGGCTCGTCGGTGTCGACGGCGAACCGCAGGAGCAGCAGGGCGGCGACGCGGCGCCGAGACGTGGCATCCACCGGTGCCGGCTCGACATCACCGCTGTCGTCCTGGTGGCCCAGGAAAGCGGCCGCCGAGCGCAGTGCCGCACGCGTCCCGGCGTCCAGCTCCTCGTAGGCCGCCCAGCTCTCGGCGCCGACCTTCCTGGTCGCGGCCACGTCGGCGGTGGCGCGATCGAGGAACTCCGAGAGATCAGTCATGGACGAGGATCCTCACAATCGTGTTGGGATCGAGGGTTCCGGACGCGACGCGCTGGATGATATCGGCGGTGCGGTGGTGGCCGCCGGTGAGCGCCAGGCCGTCGGCGCCGCGGGTGGCGCTGATCGGGTCCTCCGGCCGCCACCTGACCAGATCGTCGCTGTGCAGCTGGGAGACCGAGGAGACCTGCTCGTCGTAGAGGCCGTGCATGCGCGAGTTGATGTGGCCTTCGAGGTCGCCCGCCCGGATGTCCTCGAACCTCGGGTTGAACGTCTCGATCGACGGTGGGTTCGGATTGCCAGGACTGCCGAACGGCCTGCCCTTCTTGTCCAGGGCGTTGGTGCGGTAGAGGATCTTCTCGCGCGCCTCGTCGTCGAGCTTCTTCAACGCCCCGACCGCGCAGTCCTCGCTGCCGGCCAGGCCCAGCACGTCGACCCGGTGCAGCGGGTTGAAGACGTAGGCGAGGTTGTCCGGGCCGCCGCCGAGGCCGAGCGGGTCGCTGCTGACGAACCTGCCGGTCGTCGGGTCGTAGTAGCGGAAGACGCTGTAGTTCAGCCCGCTCTCGGCATCGTGGTACTGGCCGGGGAAGCGCAACGGGGTGCCCGCCGCGCCGGACATCGCGATGCCCCACAACGTGGTGCGGGCGTGCCAGACGACGTCGCCCCTGGTGTCGACGAGTTCCGTCGGTGTGCCCGCGAGGTCCGTGACGATCGCGTAGAACTGCCGGTCGAACCACTCCTGCCGGCCGTCCCGCGCGGGTTCGCGCTCGACCTGGCTGATCGGCCGGACATGGCCGGGTTCCCACTCCCACGTGGTGCTGTGCGCGCCGCTCGCATCGGTGACGAGCTGCTCGGCGAGGACCACGCCGTCCCAGACGAACCGCACCCGCTGGACGACCGTGTGGCCGTCTTGAGCGAGCTGCTCCTTCGCGACGCGCCGGCCGAGCGGGTCGTAGCGGTACCGCCAGCGCGCGCCGTCCGGGGTGACCACGCCGACGAGCCGATCGGCGCCGTCCCACAGATAACGCCAAGTGTCCGGTTTGGACGACAACCGCTTCCGCTGGCGCAGCACGAGACGGCCACGCGCGTCGTGTTCGAAGCGGACGTTTCCCGCTCGGCGCAACAGGGTCCCGGCGAACTCGCGCGCACCGGCCGTGTCGGGCTCCGCGGAGTCCTGTGCGGGCCACCCGGCCGCGGCGAGGTTGCCCGCCGCGTCGTAGGCGTACCGCTCGGTCCACCCGGCCGCGTGCACGGTGGTGACCCGGCCGACCGGGTCGAGCTCGTACCGCCGCGGCCCGGAGAGGTGGTCGGTGATCGCGTCCACGACCCCGTCCGGCCGATAGCCGTACTCGCGGAGTTGCGAAGTGCGGTCGCCTGACGTGAGTGTCTGCGAGCGGAGCCGTTCGTTGTCGTCCCACTCGTGGGTCAGCCGCACGCCGGAACCGAACCGCCGTTCGACCTCACGACCTGAGATGTCGTGGTCGAACTGCACGGTCTGCCCGGCCGTGCGCATGGCCGCGAGCCGATGGCCGGTGAACTCCCAGGTGCTCACCGAACCAGACGGCGTGCGCCGTTGCGTGCGGCGGCCCAGGACGTCGTAGGCCGATGAAACCGTTGCGCCGTCACAGGTTTCCGCGACCACCCGGCCGAGGGCGTCGAGCTTGATGCGCAGCTCGGACTCACCGTTGTCGGCGGCGACGAGCCGTCCGTTCGCGTCGCGGACGAACCGCGTGACGACGTCCTGAGTGCGCTGGGTGACCACGTTGCCGAGCGGGTCGCGGTCGAACCGGGTCCCCGTCCCGTCACCTTCCAGCCGCGCGACGAGCTGGCCGGCGGCATCGTGCTCGTACACCAGAGCGCGGCCGTTGAAATCGGTCTCCCGGACCAGGCGTCCGGCGGCGTCGTACTCGTAGCTCCACGTCGCGCCCAGCGGGTTGGCCACCGCGACCAGCCGCAGTTCGGTGTCGTAGCGGAACGTCATCCGCGCGCCGTCCGGCCCGGTCCGGCTCACCGGCCGGGAGAACGCGCCGAAGTCGGTGTGCACGGACAGCCCGGCGGCGTCGACCCGTTCGACGAGGTTGCCCATCGCGTCGTAGGACCACCGCTCGACCGTGCCGTCCGGCAGGGTCCTGCTCAGCGGCTTGCCCTCGACGGTCCAGGTGAAGTGGGTGACCGCGCCGGTCGGACCGGTGACGGTGGTGAGCCGGCCGAACAGGTCGCGGGCGTACCGGGTCACCGCGCCGGACGGATCGGTCATGCTCATGGGCAGTCCGGCGGCGTTGTACTCGACCCGCGTCACGTTGCCCAGCGCGTCGATCGTCGCGGTCCGGTTGCCCATCGCGTCGTACTCGAACTGAGTGCGCCCGTCCAACGGGTCGGTGGTCGCAACGAGACGGCCGGCGTCGTCGTATTCGTGCCGCCACACCGCACCTGTCGGCTCGACCACGGCGATCGGGCGGCCGTGCGAGTCGTACTCGCTGCGCGCGACCGTCCCATCCGGACGGACGAGCTCGACCAGGTTGCCCGCTTTGTCGTGGACATAACGGGTGGTGCGGCCGAGCGGGTCGGTCCTGGCCAGCAGCCGGTGGTGCAGGTCCCACTCGAACGCGACGGCCTGACCGAGCGGGTTGGTCTCGCTGACCACCTGGAAACGTTCGTTGAGCTGGAAGACGGTGGTGTTGCCCAGTGAGTCGGTCGCGCGCGTGACGCGGTTGACCGAGTCGTAGTCGAAGGAGTAGCTCAACATCCCGTCGCGGCCCTCGCCGCGCACGCAACGCCCGTCCGCGTCGTAGACGTAGCGGTACCACATGCCGTTGCGGTCCTGCTTGAGCGTGATGCGTCCGTCGTCGTCGTACTCGAACATCATCGGCAGGTGCGAGGAGTTGATCACCTCGATCAGGCGGCGCCGGTCGTCGTAGCGATAGCGCATCAACGGGACGGCGTTGGCCGTCGCCGGATCGCGCAGGGTCAGCGCGGTGATCAGGCCGTCGGTGGTGGCGACGTCGACGTGGTAGCCGCCGGAGTGACGGATCGCGGTCAGCACACCGGAGTCGTCGTGGTCGAACGAGATGCGGCTGCCGTTGCGGTCGGTGATCGCGCTGAGCGGACGGCGCTCACCGGCGACCGCGGCGAAGTGCAGCGTTCGCTCGCCCTGCTGGTCGGTGATCCGGTAGCCGCCGTCCTCGCCGACGGAGAGCGGCCACGGCGCGCCCTCGACCGGCAACACGGGGGCGCCCGGCGCGGGATGCGGGTAGCGCAACAACATGCCGTCCGCGGCGGCGAAGTGCACCGCGTGGTCGTCGACCTCGACCCGTTGGTCCACAGTGGACGCCCAGGTGGGGCCGAACCACCGGCCGGAGCGGTAGGACGACTTGTGCGTGCGGGTGATCACGAGCGCCAGCGCGGCGGCCAGCTCGACGTCGGTCTCCGTCTGGATCATCACGCCGGTCGACACGTCGATCGGGTCACCGCACTTCGGCGTGCCCTCCTCCGGCTTGGAGTTCGCGCCGGGTTCCTTGTTGTTGCCGCTGATGCTGTCGTCGGCGCCGGACGTCCTGGTCTCGCCGTGCTCGGAGCCGGACGGTTCGGTGTGGGATCCGCCCGCGACGTCGTCCGCCTGGGAGACATGGGTTTCGCCGCCGCTGGGCTCCTTCGGCGGCGCGGCGTGCTCACCGGCCGCGGTGTGCGGTTCGGCGGAGGAGACGTGCGTGCCGCCGCCCTCACCGTGCGGGGCGTGCGGTTCGCCGCCACCGTGCCCGTGCAGCTCGGACATGATCTTCTGGACGCCGCGCCAGATCTCCTCGAGCTTGCTCATGATCGGCCGCAGCTTCTCGACCGAGTTGATCAGCTTCTTGATCGTGGCGCCGATCTTCTCCGTCCACGCCGCGACCTGCTCCACGACCTGGGCGACCACCAGCGGGGTGCCGAGACCGAGGGAGAACACCTCCTCCAGCGCGTCCTGGATGAAGTCGCCGACGGCCTGGGTGACCATGTCGCGCACGAGGCCGCGCACCACTCCGGTGATCACGCCGACCACCTTGACCACGGTGCTGATCGCGTTCGCGCACGTGACGGCGGTGGACAGGCCGTTGATCTTGCCGCCGACGTGCTGCCGGTACGCCTCCGCGGCCGGACCGGTCCACTGCGCGGTGTCCCGGGTCGCCGCGTCGGTCAGGTTCTTCGCGGCTTCCTCCACCGCCTTGCCGATGTTGGCCCACGTCTGCGAGTAGGCCGCGATCTGGTCGGCGTCGCCGGCGAGCTGGTCGAGCGCGTCCTTGAGCGGCTTGACGTGCTCGATCAGGAAGTTGAGGCCGTAGGAGATCAGCGTGCCGACCGGGTTCATCGCCACGGTCAGCAGGTCCATGCCCGCGCCGAGTGCGGAGATGCCGCCCTCGATCCAGCTGCCCGACTCGACCGCGTCGTACACGCCCGCCGCGTCGTCGATCAGGTTGATGCCGGTGTGCCAGTTGGTCGAGTCCTGCTTCTGCGCCAGCAGGGGATTGGTCACGACAATCTCCCGTGGATGTCGGTGAAGCTCTTCGAGGTGTCCTGCTCGACGGACTCGTAGTGCTCGGCGGTGGCCTGCACCTCGTCGGCTATCTTGCCGACGGCCTCCTGCGAGACCTTCAGCGTGATCAGCCCAGGAGCGCTGACGGCCATGACGATCGGCACGAACAGCGGGCCGCAGATCATCCCGTAGGCCTGCACGCCCATCGTCACGGACTGCGCGGCGTCGAGCGCCTGGCCGAGCGTCTCGGCCACCTTCCGCACCGAGCCGACGTGGTTGTGCAGCTCGGTGGTCACCACCTGATATCCGGTCATGACTCGCTCATCACGGACTCGCCGCCGAAGTCGTCGTCATCGGTTCGAGGCGACGGCGGCCTGGCGGGCGGGGTGGGCTCGTCGGACGGAGGCTCGGGGAACTTCGCGCGGTAGTTGCCGACGATCGTCTCGGCGGTGCCGGGGTCGTCGCCGATGGTCGTGGCCATCACCTCGGCGAGCTTCTCGGGCAGCTTCGCCTGCGCCCGCCGCATGGTCAGCAGGACCTCCGCCGCCACCTCGGCGCCGGACAGCTCCCGCACCCGGTCGGTGATCCGCAGATCGGTCACGTTGCCGCTGGAGTCGATCGACACGGTCACCAGGCCGTCCTTGGACGACTCGGTCACTGACAGCTGACCGGCCTGCGCGCGCATTTCCTGGTACCGCTCGGCCTTTGCCCGCGCTTGGGCGACCCATTGGTCGACCCCCGCGGTGGAGCTGAGGTTCCCGGTCGGGGTCGGACTACTCAAGGCGAGCCTCCAGCCGATGTCGCGCCGCACGTGACAGGTGCGACGAAGGCTGTCAGAACTCAGTTCCCGCTTTTGTCGAAAATGGCCGCAGAGCATCCGGATGGCCTATTGCCGGGACGCGACAATGCCCACGAAAGCGGCATTTCACAAACATTGACGTCATTAGCCGGAATGCCCGAATTCAGTGGTTCCTGCCCGGTGGTCCGCGATCTGGTTTCGCCGGACGGCGAAGGGCGATGTGGATCACATTCGCGCCACCGGACGGCTCCGGACCGCTAGAACGGTGTTGATCAATTTCATGAACTGGGGAGTTCACGCATGAAGATCACCGCATTGGCGGCCGTGGTTGCCGCCGGCGCTTCGATGATCACGGTTGGGGCCTCCACCGCTTCGGCGGCACCGGTGTCCGCGCAGTCGGTCGTCTGCGTTCAGGAGAACAACGTCATCTACCGCAAGACCCCGGAAGGCACGCCGCTGGGGCAGGTGCACCGCGGCCGGCGGTTCGACGTGTTCGAGTCCGGTGGCCCGGACCTGTCCTGGGCCCACGGGAACATCCAGGGCGGGCGCGCGGGCGTGTGGATCTACTGGGGTCTGCTGGGGAACTGCTGACCCCGTAACGGGAAACGGGCCCGCCACCGGATTCGGTGGCGGGCCCTTCTGCTCGCTAGCTCCCCGCGACGGGCGCGGCGGCGGGCTCCTCGGCGGCGGCCAGCTCGGCGATGGCCTGCGCGAAGTCCACGATTCGCTGGTCACGGGCCAGTTCCGCGGCCAGGCGCGCGCACGTCGGCGAGGTGAACACGTCGCGCACCGAGAGCGACACGTCGAACGTCTCGCTGAGCTTGCGGGCGTAGCGGGTGCCGGTGAGCGAGTCGCCGCCCAGCTGGAAGAAGCTGTCGTGCACGCCGACCTCGGGCAGTTCCAGCACTTCCGCGCACACGCCCGCGACCAGTGCCTCGACCGGGCCGCACGCTTCCTCGTCGGAGGACGACGACACCAGCGCGGCCTGTTCGGTCAGCGCTCGC
Source organism: Lentzea sp. NPDC006480 (assembly GCF_040611995.1). Lineage (NCBI taxonomy): Bacteria > Bacillati > Actinomycetota > Actinomycetes > Pseudonocardiales > Pseudonocardiaceae > Lentzea > Lentzea sp. NPDC006480. The sequence goes on along the minus strand of NZ_JBEXPJ010000049.1, from coordinate 29,880 downwards.
CGGTCCACCTTTCCGTTGCCGGTCAAGGGGAACGACTCCAGGGCGCGGATGTCCGCCGGCACCATGTAGGCGGGCAGCTGGGACTTCAGGAAGTCCGCGATCTCGGCCGATCCCACGACGAAGCACACCAGGCGCTTGCCGCCGCTCGCCGAGTCGGTCGCCACGACCACGCAGGACTGCACGTCCGGGTGGCGTTCCGCGGTGGACTCGATCTCGCCGAGCTCGATGCGGTGACCACCCACCTGCACCTGGAAGTCGTCGCGGCCCAGGATCTCGATCGTGCCGTCCGGCAGGTAGCGGCCGAGGTCGCCGGTCGCGTAGACGCGCTCGCCGGTGGAGGGCAGGCGGAAGAACTTCTCCCTGGTCCGCTCGTCGTCGTGCCAGTAGCCGTGGGCGAGGCCGACGTCGCTGCCGACCACGATCTGGCCCGGGACCCAGGTCGGGCGGTCCTGCCAGCGGTGGTCCAGCACGTGGTAGCGGTGGTTGGACATCGGTGTGCCGTAAGGGATCGACGTCCAGTCGTGCGACACCTCGCCGATCGGGTACACGACCGACCAGCAGATCGTCTCGGTCGGGCCGCCGGAGCCGATCACCTGGACGGCCGGTGCCAGTGTGCGGAGCTGATCCGGCAGGGTGAGCGGGATCCAGTCGCCCGCCATCACGACGGTGCGCAGCGAGGAGAGATCGCCGGGGGAGGCGTTGTCCGCCAGCAGCTGGACCAGGGCGGGCACCGAGTTCCAGAACGTGACACCGTGCCGGCGCACGAGATCCAGCCAGTGCGCGGGATCCGGCTGTTCGGACGGTTCCGGCAGCACCGCGCACCCGCCCGCGGCGAGCACGCCGAACAGGTCGTACACGGACAGGTCGAAGTGCAGCCCGGAGATTGCGAACGCGCGGTCGTCAGTACCGACGCCGAGCCGGGAGTTCATGTCGGAGAACATGTTCACGACACCGCGATGGTCGACCGCGACGCCCTTGGGCGTGCCGGTGGAGCCCGAGGTGTAGATGACGTAGGCGAGATCGGTGTTCGACTGGACGCTGGGCAGCGCGTCCTCGGACTCGTCGTCGAAATCGGCGACCGTGAACGTCCTGACGTCGTCGGGGAACTCGCGCAGCGAGTCCGCCGTCAGCACGAACCGGACATCGCCGTCGCGCAACAGGTACCGCAGCCGCTCGTCCGGCACGGACGGGTCGATCGGCAGGTAGGCGGCGCCGGACGCGAGCACGCCGTAGACAGCCGCGTACTGCTCCCAGCCCTTCGGCAGCACCACGGCGACGAGCTCGTTCGGCTGCGCTCCCGCTGCGCGCAGGCCGCGTCCGACACGTGTGGCGTACCGGCGCAGCTCGTCGAACGACAGCGTGCGACCGGGAGTGACCACGGCGGGGGAGTCCGATGTGGACAACAGCTCGTGCAGCAGCGCGTCCGGCACGTCGGCGGCAGTGTCGTTGACCGCCGAGCGAACGGCGATCTGCTCGGCCGGCACCAGCTGCGGCTGTTCGACGTGCCACTGCGCCTCGTCGCGGATCAGCTGCTCGATCAGCCGCACGTACGCGGCGAACATCGCGTCGATCAGGCCCTCGGGGAACATCGCGTCCAGGAAGTCCCATTTGAAGTGCAGGATCCCGTCGATCTCGCGGATCTGGAAGTCCAGCAGCACCTGCGGGGTCTGCGAGATGCCGTACGTCTCACGCCCGAGCGCGGAGACCTGTCGGCGCGGCGGGTGGCCCAGCAGGCTGGTCACCACGATCGGCATGGCCGGCCGCAACCCGGCGAACTGCTGCTGGCGCAACAGTTCCCGCAGCACCTGCACGCCGTTGAAGTGCCGGTGCTCCAGGTCGCTCCACATCTGCTCCTGGATGTCGCGCGCCCGTTCGGTGAACGTGCCGTCGGTCTTCTCCACGGCCACCAGCAGCGTGTTGGTGAAGTCGCCGAGCAGCCGGTCGATCTCGCCGTGCATCGGCAGCCGGTCGAAGATCGGGAAGTTGATGGTGAAGCGGTCGTTCTTGCACCACGTGCGCAGCACCTCGGCGAACGCCGCGACGAGGATGCCGGACGGGGTGACGCCGGCCTTCTTCGCCCGTTCCTTCAACAGGTTCCAGTCCTCCGGCAGCACGTCGTGTGCGCGGCGGTCGAACTTGACCTCGCCGCGGGGGTTGCTCACCAGCGGCAGGTCCGGCGCGGCGGGCAGGTTCGGCACCCGCGACACCCAGTACTCGCGCGAACGGCGGTAGGCCTCGGAGTTCGCCAGCGCGGCCCTGGACTGCAGCACGTAGTCGCGGAACGTGATGTCCAGCGGCGGCAGGTCGTCGTCCGGGCTTTCGTAGAGCTCGATCAGGTCGGGGAAGAGCACCTGGAAGGCGCTCCACGCGTCCATGATCAGCAGGTCGATGCCGACGTGCAGGCGCACCTTGTCGTCGCCCAGCAACGTGAGCCGGATGTCGTAGAGCGGCCACCGGTCGGAGTCGATCACCTGGTGCGACATCTCCTCGCGGGTGGCGAGAGCGTGCGCCTCGGCCTCGTCGGAGGGCAGTGAGCGCAGGTCCGCGACGCGGATGTCGTCACCGCCGGTCTCCGGCAGCACCTTCTGCGTGCCGTCGGGCAGCACGATCGCGCGCAGCATGTCGTGTCGTCGCACGAGCTTCCGCCACGCCGCGCGGAACCGGTCGACATCGAGCCCGTCGCGTTCCCACTCGAAGTAGCCGTGGCAGCCGACGTTGCCGAAGTCCACCGCGTCGCCCCGCCCGATCCACAACGCCTGCTGTGTCTCGGTGAGCGGGAACGGCTCGTACCTGTCCACCTCGTCGGGTACGACGACGGGGAACTCGTCCGGCGTGGCGCCCTGGGCCCGCAAAGTCTCCACCTTGCGCGCGACCTGCGCGACGCTCGGCCCGTGCACGAGGTCGGTCAGCCCGAGCTCGACCCGCATCTCGTCGCCGACCGCGGTGAGCAGCCGGACAGCGCTCAGCGAGTCGCCGCCGAGGTCGAAGAAGTTGTCCAGCACCCCGATCTCGTCGATCTCCAGCACGTCGGACCAGATGGCGGCGAGTGCGCGTTCCAGGTCGTCGCGCGGCTCGACCAGCTCGACGTCGAGGTCCGGCCGTGTGCGTGGGGGCGGGGGCAGCGCGTCCCGGTCGATCTTGCCGTTGGCGGAGATCGGCATGTCCTCCACGACGACCAGCACGGCGGGCACCATGAAGTGCGGCAACTGCTGGCGCAGGGCCTTGCGCACGGCGGGCAGCAACGGCGGTGCGGCGCGGTCCGGTTCGAGGTAGCCGACGAGCTTGCGTTCGCCCTCGACCTGCTCGTGCGCGGTGACGGCGGACTGCCGCACACCGGGTTGCTGGGAGAGCACGGACTCGACCTCGCCGAGGTGCACGCGGTACCCGCGGATCTTCACCTCGTTGTCGGTGCGGCCGACGACCTCGACGATGCCGTCCGGCCAGCGCCGCGCGACGTCACCGGTGCGGTACAGCACCGGGTTGGGATCGTCGTCCAAAGGGTTTTCGAGGAACTTCTCGTCGTTGGCCTCCGGCCGGTTGAGGTAACCCTGCGACAGGCTCGCACCGGACACGAACAGCTCGCCGGGAGTGCCCGCGGGCACCGGCTGGAACTCGTCGTCCAGCACGTGCACCCGCACCCCGGGCACGGGCAGCCCGACCGGCGGTGCGCGGTGGGCGCGTTCGTCGTCGGTGAGCGTCCGGCCGATGGCGGAGAGGTTGCAGGTGGTCACGACCGTTGCCTCCGACGAGCCGTACACGTTGACGACCTCGAACGGCAGGTGGTCGGGTGGCCAGCTGCGCAGCCGTTCACCCGCGATGCGCACGTTGCGCAGCTTGGTGTGCACCGGCCAGTCGAGGTGCCACGTCCGTTCCGCTGTCGCGGTGAGCAACAGCGCGTGCGTGATCTCCTTCTCCACCAACCAGTCCTTGAGCGCTTCCGCCTTCGCGGCGATGTCGGACGGCGGGATGCAGACCGCTCCACCGGCCGCGAGCACCGGGAAGCAGTCGACCTCCACCAGACCGGCGCCGGGGGAGGAGAGCCACGTTCCCCGCGTGCCCTCGGTGATGCCGCACTGGTCCTGCAAGGTGGCGATAAGTGTCCTCAGTGGACCATGGCGCAGCAGGACCGCTTTTGGCACACCGGTCGAACCGGACGTGTACGCGACGTGGCACACCGTTTCGTCGTCGACCTCGGCACCGGGGTTCTCCTCGGGGGCGTTGCGCCACTCGTCGCCGTCGGTCAGCACCACGGGGAAGTCCCGGTCGAGGATGATCCGGTCGGCGAGCTCCGACCGGGTGACCAGCGCGACGGCCTCGGCGTTGTCGAGCATGAACGCGAGCCGTGCCTCCGGGTACTCGGGGTCGAGCAGCACGGCGGCCGCGCCCAGTTTGAAGATCGCCAGCTGGGCCACCAGGCTGGGCGTGCCGCGTTCCAGGCACAGCCCGACGCGCGAGCCCGCGGTGACCCCGAGACCGCGCAGGTGCTGCGCGAGCCGGTTCGCGTACCCGTCCAGGTGGGCGAAGTCGAGTTGCCGGTCGTCCTGCTCCACGGCGGTCGCGCGGGGGTCACGGCGGGCCGCCTGCTCTACGAGCTCGTGGAAGTACAGCTGTCGTTCCCGCACGACGTTCCACCTTTCGCACACGGATTCGGAGTGGGCCGCAACGTATGTCCGCGCAGTTAGCGCCCAGTTATGCGAGCGCGGCCGTAACTGGGGGCTAACTGCGCGCTCGTACGGTCCGGGCACCTGCCGAGGAAGGGGGTGGTGGCCGTGAGTCCGACAGTGGACACGGCGTGCCGCTTGGACGTCATCTCCGCGATCTGCCAGCGGTTGCTGGCGAGGGCCGCCGAGGTGGAGGAGGCCGCCGTCAGCCTGCTTCCCTTCCCGCGCCAGGTGATCCGCGCCGACCTGGCGCTCGCGGTGAGCCGGCTGGAGGCGTTCGCGGACGTCACGTCGTGGCTGGTGGGACGACAGCCGCTGGGGCGGGTGGCGCTCGCGTTGCCGGGCAACGCGATCCTGAGCAACCCGCTCGCCACGATCGCGGCCTCGCACCTCGCGGGGAACACCACCCTGGCGCGCCTGCCGCGCAAACGCCGTGCCTGGACGGAAGTCCTCAGCGAGCTCGTGGGCGACGCGGCCGAGTTCATCGACCACGACGGTGCCGGGTTCGTCGCGCACGCCATGCGCCAGCCCGAGATCGACGCGCTCATGGCGTTCGGTGACGACACCTGGGCCGCCGACTACGAGGCGATCGCCCGCGGCACCGGTACGAAGTTCGTCTTCGAGGGGCCGGGCAAGGACCCGTTCCTGGTGCTGTGCCCTGCACTGGTCGAGCAGGCGGCGGCCGCGGCGGTCGAGGCGAGCATGTTCAACGCCGGCCAGGCGTGCACGTCACCGGAGCGGTTCTACGTGGTGTCGGCGGCGTACGACGAGTTCGTGGAACGCGTGATCGACCTCGTGCGCGAGCTCAACTGCGGTGCGCCCGAGGACGCCGAGACGCAGGTCGGGCCTCTCGCTCCCGCTGTGGCGCAGCGGATCGACGACCAGCTGAAGGACGCGGTCGCCCAGGGCGCCGTGGTGCTCAGCACCGGCCTGCGCAGGCCGATGAACGTCAACGGCGAGGACCGTGTGCTCGTGCCGCCGATCGTGGTGGCGGGGGCGGACCACCGGATGAAGATCATGCGCGAGGAGACCTTCGGCCCGGTCATCGCGATCCAGCGGGTCGGCTCGATCCCGGAGGCGCTGGAACTGGCGGAGAGCTCGCCGTACGGGTTGTCCGCGACCGCGTTCGGGCGGCTCGCGGGCGTCGCGGAACGGCTGGGACGCAGCCACGGGCAGGTGTTCGTCGAAGAGACGTGGTTGTCCCACCGGCGAAAGCTGCCGCTCGCGCCGTACGGAGGGCGCCGGCGGTCCGGCTGGGTGTGGGAGTGGCAGGACGAGCAGTTCGTGCGGCGAGACGGCCCACGACACAACTTTCTCGAGTTCAGCAGGAGCTGAGACATGCGCGACAACGACAACCTGGCGTTCTCCCTTCCCGAGTACCGGGAACGACTCGACGCCGTGCGGAAGGGAATGGCCGAGCGGGGTGTCGACATCGCCCTGGTCAGCGTCCCGGAGAACATCTACTACCTCACCGGCTACACCACGCTGGGCTACTACATGTACCAGGTGCTGATGGTGCCGGTGGACGACGAGCCGCTCCTGCTGACCTACCGCGAGGAGCGCATCAACGTCGAACGCCTGTCGTGGCTCGACCGGCACGTCGACTACACCGTGACCGACGACCCGGTGCAGGTCACCGTGGACACCGTGCGCGGCCTCGGGGTCGCGGGCAAGACGCTGTCCATTGAGGAGGGTGGCTACTTCTTCCCGATCCGCACCTACCGCAGGCTGATGGAGTCTCTCGGTGACGTGCGGTGGGTCGACGGCACCGGGCTCGTGGAGTCCGCCCGGCTGGTGAAGTCCGACGCCGAGCTGGGGTTCATCCGGCAGGCCGCTGATGCCGCCATGGCCGGCATGGTCGACGCACTCGCCGAGGCGCGACCGGGCAAGACCGAGAACGACGTGGCCGCCGCCGTGTACGCCGCGACGTTGCGGCACGGCAGCGAGTACCCCGGCAGCCCGCCGTACGTCATCAGCGGCGAACGGTCCGGCCTGCCGCACGGCACGTGGGAAGGTCGCTCGTTGCGCGACGGCGACATCGTGTTCCTGGAGTTTTCGGGCTGTGTCAAGCGGTACAGCGCGGCGAACATGCGCACCGGGTTCATCGGCACGCCTCCGCCGTCGGTGACCGGGCGGGCCACGGCCGTGATCGACGCGCTGGAGACGGCGATCGCCACGATCCGCCCCGGCGCGACGTCCGGTGAGGTGGACGCGGCCGCGCGCAAGGCGATCCTGGCGCACGGGTTCGGCGACCACACGCACGAGACCGGCTACTCGATCGGCGTGTGCTACCCGCCCGGCTGGAACGAGAGCCACATCATGAACCTGCACCCCGGCGACGAGACCGTGTTGCGCCCCAACATGGTGTTCCACCTGGTGCCGTCGCTGATCGTGCCGGAGCTGAACGGGCACGTCGGGTTCAGCGAGACCGTCGTCGTCACGGAGACCGGCTGCGAGGTGCTGACGGACAGGCGGGTGCCGCGCGAGCTGCAGGTGCTGTCGTGACCGCGCTCGCCGTGCTCGGTGGCGCTCCAGCCGTGCCAGAGGGCGTCGACGAGAGCCGCTGGCCGATCGTGGAGGACGCCGACGTCCGTGCTGTCACCGACACGTTGCTGAGCGGGAAGCTGAGCTGGCTCAACGACACCAGGGTTCCCGAGCTGGAACGCAAGTGGGCTTCCCACGTCGGCGCTGAGCACTGCATCGCGGTCAACAGCGGCACGGCGGCACTGCACGCTGCGGTGGCCGCCGCGGGTGTTGGTCCTGGTGACGAGGTGCTGGTGCCCGCGCTGAGCTTCCTCGCGTCCGCCACCTGCGTGCTGCACCACCAGGGCGTTCCGGTGTTCGTCGACGTCTCGCCGGACACGTTCACGATCGATCCCTCGCTGCTGGAGGAGAAGCTCACCGATCGGACGAAGGCGATCATCGCCGTGCACCTGCACGGCCTGCCTGCCGACATGGACCCGATCAACTCGTTCGCGCGCAAGCACGGACTGGTCGTCATCGAGGACGCCGCACAGGCGCACGCCGCCACTTATCGCGGCCGTCGCACGGGCTCGTTGGGCGACCTGGCCGCGTTCAGCATCATGGCGGGCAAGAACCTCGCCACGGCGGGCGAAGGCGGTCTGCTGACCACGTCGTCGGCGGAGCTGCGCAACCGGGCGGACGCCGTGAAGATGTTCGGCGAGACGATCGGCCCGAACGGCGACCGCGACTACAACGCGCACACGATGGGCTGGAACTACCGGCTCAGCGGGATCGTCGCCGCGTTCACCAGCACCCAGATCGACCGCTTGGACACCTACACCGCGCAGGTGCAGGAGGGCGCGCGGACGCTCGCGAAGGCGCTCGACGACGTGCCTGGTGTGCGTGCTCCTTTTGTGCCGGACGACCGCACGCATGTGTATCACCACTTCCGGGTGCTGTTCGACGGTTCGGTCGCAGGGTTGCCGAATGGCCTGTTCCGCCAAGCGGTGCAGGACGCGTTGCTGGCCGAGGGCATCGAAGTCATGTCGTACCAGACCCGGCCGCTGCCAGGGCAGACGTTGTTCCAGCAGAAGACCGGCTACGGCCAGGGGTGCCCGTGGACGTGCGGCAAGACCTCGCGCGACCAGTCGTACCGGCAGGAGGACTACCCGGCGACGCTGGAGGTCATCCGTTCGTCGCTGGTGGTCGGCAAACGGCTGTGCATGGCGTCCTTGCGCGACCCGGACTCGGTCGAGCGGTACCGCGACGCGTTCACGAAAGTCCTCTCCAACATCGACGAGCTGCGCGCGTACGCGTCGACGATCGACTACGTCGAGCCGTGGCAGCGGGAAAGCAGGTTGTGGTGAACTTCTTCCACCTCGTGCCGCAGATCCACTACGGACCGGGCGCGGCCGCGGCTGCCGGTGAGGCGTTGCGCTCGCTGGGAGTCGGTCACGTGCTCGTGGTGACCGACCAGGGCGTGCTGGACGCGGGCGTGATCGACCCGGTGCTGAAGTCGGTGAAGGACGCCGGCGTGTCCTACACGGTGTTCTCCGATCTGCGCACCAACCCGACCGAGGAGCACGTCGCCGGGGCCGCGTACATGTATCGCACCCTGGGCTGTGACGGCATTCTGGGCGTGGGCGGCGGTAGTTCGCTGGACGTGGCCAAGTCCGCGGCCGTGATCGTCGCCGACGGCGGCTGCATCACGTCCTATGAGGACGGTGCCCGCGAGGTGACCGGAACGCCTCCACCTCTGGTTCAGGTGCCCACCACCGCGGGCACCGGCAGCGAGGTCGTGGCGGGCGCGATCATCACCGACAGCAGCCGGGCGTTCAAGATGCACGTCGTCGCGACGCCCGCGCAGGTCGCGTTGTGCGACCCCCGGTTGACCCTGACGCTGCCCGCCGGTCCGACCGCTGCTTCGGGTGTGGACGCCCTGGCACATGCGATCGGCGCGTACACGTCGGTGGAGTCGCAGCCGCTCGCGGACGCGATGGCGTTGCAGGCGATCTCGACGATCAGCCGCTGGCTGCCAGAAGCCGTTGCGAACGGCGACGACCTGCGTGCGCGCGACCAGATGATGACCGGGGCGCTGACCGCGGGCATCTCGATGAAGGGTGGGGGTGCGGCGGATCACGCGTTCGCACACGCCGTGAATGCGCTCTTCGACGTCCACCACGGAGTTGGTGTGGCGTTGTTCCTGGCCGACGCGATGGAGCACAACCTGCCGCACATGCCCGACCGGTTCGCGGACATCGCGCGCGCTTTGGGTGTGCGGTCCTCCGGCGATTCGACGGCTGTGGGCCGAGCGGGCATCGAGTTCGTGCGCTCACTGGTCGCCTCGCTGCCCATCCCGACGCTGGCGCAGGTCGGCGTCACCGAAGAGCACCTGCCCGCTCTCGTGGAGAAGGTGCAGGCCGACGGGTTTCACTTGGGCCTCAATCCTGTTCCCGTCACCGTCGACGACACGCGGCGCATTCTGCGCGCCGCGCTTGCGAGGTCGTGATGTCACTCGACACCTGGGTTTCCGAGCACGGCACCTCCAGCCGGACCACCTGCCGCGTGGCGCAGCTCGACCTGGCCCGTGCCGACGAACGCGTGTACTCCCTGGAGAACGACCTGGGGTTGCCGTCGGTGCCGTTCGGATCCGAGTTCCCGGACCGCTACAAGCAGATCGGCATCGCCGAGGCGAACCTGCTCGGTGTCGCGGCCGGTCTCTCGCGGTCCGGCCGGATCCCGTACGTGAACACGTTCGCCGTCTTCGCGTCGATGCGGGCGTGCGAGCAGATGCGGGTGGACCTGTCGTACCCGAAGGCGAACGTCAAGGTCATCGGCTACTACACGGGACTGTCCGGTGGTTTCGCCGGCCCGACACATCACTGCACCGAGGACATCGCGGTGACGACGGCGTTGCCGGGCTTCACCGTGCTCTCGCCCGCCGACGCCTACGAGGCCTATCTCGCGACGCAGGCCGCCGCTCAGATCGAGGGGCCGGTGTACCTGCGGGCATCTCGCGGTGACACGCCGATGGTCTACTCGTCGGAGTACTCCTTCGAGATCGGCAAGGCCGTGACGTTGCGGGAGGGGTCGGACGTCACGATCATCGCGACCGGCTGCCTTGTCGTGCCGCGTGCCGTTGAGGTCGCGTCTTTGCTGGCGTCGCGCGGAATCTCGTGCCGCGTGCTGAACATGCACACCTTGAAGCCGCTCGACACCGACGCGGTGGTCGCCGCCGCTCGGGAGACCGGGCTGATCGTGACGTACGAGGACCACAACGCGCTCGGCGGCCTCGGCAGCGCGGTCGCGGGCGTGGTGCTGGAGAACTCGCCGGTGCCGGTCCTGCGGTTCGGCGTGCCGGACGTGTTCTGCACGCGCAGCGACGAGTACGAGCAGATCCTCGACCTGCACGGCCTCGGTGTCCCGGACGTGCACGACGCCATCGTGAGGAGGTTGCGATGAGCCTGTTGCAACAGCTGGTGGAGCTGGAGTCACCGTCCGACGACCACTTCGGCTGTCTGGCGGTGCAGGACGTGCTGGGCGGTCTGCTCTCGGAGGCCGGCGGGCGGATCGAGCGGTCGACCGGATCGACCGGAACGCCGGTCATGGTGGCGCGGTTCGGTGCCCAGAGCTCGCCCGTGTTGTTACTGGGCCACGTCGACACCGTGTGGCCGCGCGGCACCCTGAAGGAGCATCCGTACACCGTTGACAACGGCGTGGCTCGCGGACCCGGTGTGTACGACATGAAGGCCGGGCTTGTGCAGATCGTGACCGCACTGTCCGCTTTGGACTCACCAGACGTGACCGTGCTGCTGAACGCCGACGAGGAGCTCGGCAGTCCCGGTTCGCAAGAGGCGATCATGGCCGAGGCGGCGCGGAGCCGGTGCGCGATGGTGCTGGAGCCGTGCGGTCCGGGTGGTGCGCTGAAGACGCGGCGCAAGGGCATCGGCATGTACACCCTGGAGGTGACCGGCCGCGCCGCCCACCCCGGTCTCGACTTCGCGGGCGGGGTGAACGCCGTCGTCGAGCTGGCGCACCAGGTTGCGGCGCTGGCTGATCTGAGCGACGGTGAGACCACGGTGAACGTCGGCGAGGTCGCTGGCGGAACCGGCCGCAACGTGGTGGCCGCACGGGCTTCGGCGCTGTTCGAGAGCCGTTTCTGGACCGCGGACGAGGGTGCGCGGGTGGATTCGGCCGTGCAGGCACTGCGGTGTGTGGACGCGCGTGCGTCGGTGCGCGTCACCGGTGGCGTGCACAAGGTGCCGATGGAACGCACCGCGGCCGTCGAGGCCCTGGTCGAGCTGGCCGCGGAGTGCGCGGACTGGGAGCTGACCGAGATGGCGGTGGGCGGTGTGAGCGACGGCAACGTCACCGCGGCTGCGGGTGTGCCGACGATCGACGGCCTGGGGGCCGACGGCGGCGGCGCCCACGCAGTCGACGAACACGTCCTCCTGGCCGACATCCCGCGCCGCGCGTCCTGGCTGGCCTCGTTGCTGCACCGCCTGGAAACCACCACCCGCCCGCTGACCGCGAGCGCGCCTCACTGACTCGACGTTGATGAAGGGAGCTTTCTTCAACCTCAGGTTCGGGAAAGCTCCCTTCGTCAACGTCACGGGAGGGGAGAGAAATGGCTGTGATCATCGTTGGTGTACCGGGCGATGAGGTGTTGCGAGAGCGGATGACCACGCTGGCGGAGGCACATCGCCGGCGTGAGGCGTTGTTCGGGGGAGCTCCCGGCGAGGTCGTCGGGCCGGTGCTGGGCGAGGACTGGGTTCCCACACCCCAGGCGTTGGATGCGGCGCTGGACGGGCCGTCGTGGGGCGAGAAGGTGGACGCCAAGCACCGCAAGGCGATCCGCCGCATCCCAGGCGCGATCATCCACTTCCCCCTGGAGGACGGCGGCACGGTCGACACCTTCATCACCGACTGGTCGCCGTTGCCCGGCGCGTGTGCCATCGCGGTGCACCCCGGCCACCCGCTCGCGCGCGGGGAGGGCTTCACCGGCCACTACGCCCGTCATCCGCTGACCGGTGACCTGATCGGCGTCTGGACCGCCGGCTGGGTCCGCCCGGACTTCGGCACCGGCGCGGTGGTGGTCAACCCGGCGCACTCCGAGGCCGACCTGGACTTCGCCCGGCACGCCGGCCTCCCGATCCGCTTCGCCTTGGCTGACAAACCGCCCACCAGCGACCCGGATACCTGGCCACAGCCGCCCGTGATCAAACGGGGCGTGACCCGCGCGGGTCAACCGTTCGACGAGGCCGCCCAAACCTACCTCGAAGAACTGCAGGCACACGGGCACGCCGAGCTGACGTCGTTGGCGCACCTGACCAAGCGGTACCCGAACCCGGAACTGCTCCAGACGCTGCTGACCGACCCGTGCGCCACCATCATCACCACGGCCGACGCGATCCCCAAGGACCTGTTGTGGGCTCGCGTGGCGCTGGCCGGCCTCGACCGCGTGGCCACCCCACGAGTCATCACGGACATCCCCGCCCACAAGCCGCAACAGGTCGAGTCCGCCCTCAGGAGCGTCGCGAGGAAGGAACCCGGCGAACCGGACCACGAGCTGCTGAAAGCCCTGGAAGACGGCGACTTCGCCGCCGCCTTCACCGCATTGAGGTCCACAAAGGACCGAAAGAGCGCGGAGACGGCGGTCAAGGTGCTGTTCGGCGCGGAAATGACTGCGCCATAACCGGTTCCTAACTCCTCGCGGCTAGTTTCGCGTCAACTGAGCCACACCGGCCGAGGAGGAACCGTGAACGATTCCGTCGCCAGGCTCGCCCGGCTCACGCCGGAGCAGCGGGCGCGACTGGTCGCCAAGGCGCGGCAGAGCACACCCGGACGAGAGAACCGGGTCCCGCGCGCCGACCCCGCCGGGCCGATCCCCGCCTCGTTCGCCCAGGAGCAGCTGTGGTTCCTGAGCAGGCTGGTGCCGGGTGTCCCGAACTACAACGTCCCGTTCCGCTTCGCCTTCGACGGGCCGCTCGACGCCGAAGCGCTCACCGGTGCCCTCAACGACGTGATCGAACGGCACGACGCGCTCCGGACGACCCTGGAGGCCACGCCCGACGGCCTGCGGCAGATCGTTCATCCGCACCTCGAAACCGAGCTCGCGCAGACCGACCTCAGCGGGTACGAGGAGCCGGACACGTTGGCGGCCACCAGGCAGTTCGAGCTGGCACGCACGGTGTTCGACCTGGAGAAGGGTCCACTGTGGACCGCAGAGCTGCAGAGGCTCGCTGACCAACGGCACGTGCTCGTCTGGGTCGCGTCGCACACGATCGCCGACGGCGGTTCGATCGGCGTGGTCGTGGAAGAGCTCGCGAAGTGCTACACCGCACGCGTCACCGGCACCGAGGCTCAGCTCGACCCGAACCCGGTGCAGCTCGGCGACTTCGCCACCTGGCAGAAGCAGGAGATCACCGGCGACCGCGCGGAAGAGCTGCTCGGCTACTGGCGGGAGCAGGTGCGCGGCTACGCCGGCCTCGGCTTGTCCTACGACCACCCCAAGCGGCCGGGACTCGACGGGCGCACGATCGCGTTCCAGATCGAGCCGTCCACCGCAGCCAATGCCGACCAACTTGCGAAAAAGCGGAACTCGTCGGTGTTCATGGTGCTGCTGGCCGCCTACCAGGTGCTGCTGATGCGGCTGAGCGGCCGCGACGACATCGCCGTCGCCACCCCGCTCGCCGGCCGCGACCAGCCCGAGTTCGAACGGGTCGCGGGCAGTCTCACCAACACCGTCGTGCTGCGCGCCTCGCTCGCGGACAACCCGGAGTTCGGGCAGTTGGTCGACCAGGTCCGCGACGTCACCTTCGACGCGCTCAAGCACGCGGACCTGCCGTTCGGCAAGCTGGTGGCGGAGCTCAAGCCGGCGCGCAACGGCCAGTCCAACCCGATCACGCAGACCATCTTCAGCTATGGCGGCACGCCGATGATGCGCGGCGTGACGCAGTTCGGCCCGGACGTCCGGATGCGCTGCGACGGGATGTCGAACGGCACCGTGCGGTTCGACTTCGAGCTCGTGCTCGACGAGAAGCTGGAGGGTCTGAGCGCCCGGTTCGAGTACAACGCCGACTGGATCGACCAGGCCAGTGCCGAGCTGATCTGCCAGGCGTATCAGGAGATCCTCGCCGAGGCGGTCAGGCAACCCGAGCAGAAGCTCGACGAGCTGCCGGAGCCGCGACTGCCCGACTGGGAGCCCGAGCAGGACATCCCCGAGCAGGAGCGCAGGAGCATCGAGGACGTGTCGCCGCTGGAGGAACCGCTCGCACAGCTGTGGGCGGCCCGGCTCGAGGTCGAGCAGGTCGGCCGCGACGACGACTTCTTCGTGCTGGGCGGGCATTCGTTCCTCGCCACCGAACTGGTCGCCGACATCAACGCCCACCTCGGTTCCCGGCTCACCGTCCTGGAGCTCTTCCAGACCGGCACGGTCGCGTCGCTCGCGCAGCTGATCGAGGAGATGCCCGCCGAAGCGCCCGATCCCGAGCCCGATCTCGCCGGGACCGTGGAGAGCATGTCCGACGCCGAGGTCGCCGCGGAGCTGCGGCGCCTGCGGTCCCGTGCCTGAAGGAGGCCCTCAGATGTCCGTCCCCGCTTACCGGTCGCAGGAGTGGTTGTTCGACGTGGCGGCCGGCCGGTACGACGTCGACCTCGCGGTCAGCGGCATGGAGGCGCACAGCGTCGAGCCGCTGCTCGCGGAGATGACCACGAAGGCCGGCTACGACGTCGACCGCGGCGCCGGGAAGCTCCGCGAGGTCATCGCCGGGCTCTACCGCGTGCGCCCGGAGAACGTGCTGATCACGCACGGCGCCCAGGAGGCGCTCTACCTGCTCTACGCCGCCCTGCTCGAACCCGGCGACGAGGTCGTCGCGCGCGGTCCCGGCTGGCAGCAGACCCTCGACCTGCCCGCCCGGTTCGGTGCGACCACCAAGACCGTCGACTACGACCTGACCAACGGTGACACCGACGGCGGTGCCAGGACGGCTGCCGCAGTCGGTGAAGACACGCGCATGGTTGTGCTGAACAGCCCGCACAACCCGACCGGGCTCACGTTCGACGACTCGCAGTGGGCGCCGCTGAGCAAGACGAACACGTTGGTGGTCAACGACGAGGAGTACCTGACCGATTTCGAGGACAGCGTCGTGCACCACGTGCCCGGCTCCTGCTCGGTCAGCTCTCTGTCCAAAGTGTACGGATTCCCCGGACTGCGGCTCGGCTGGCTCGTCGGCCCGTCCGACGTGGTCGAGAAGTGCGTGAACTACCGCCGCTACACGACCATCAGCAACTCGCCTCTGCTGGAGGACCTCGGCCTGGCGGTGCTGCGCCGCCGCGAGACCTACCTCGCCGAGTACCGGCAGCGGCTCACCGACGGCTGGCGGGTGTTCCGGGAGTGGGCGTCCGGGCACCCCCAGCTCCAGCCGCTCGAACCGCAGGGCACGCCGTACGTGTGCTGCCGCGTCGATCTGCCCGAGGCGTCGTCCTGGCAGCTCTGCACCGAGCTGCTCGACCGGGAACGGCTGCTGCTCATGCCGGGCGACGTGTTCGGCGCACCCGGCTACGTCCGGATCTCCTACGCCCGGCCGGTCGACCTGCTCACCGACGGCCTCGCGCGGCTCGGCCGGGTCCTGAACGCGTTGTCCGGCCTGGAACTCGCGGAGCTGACATGACGATCACACCGAGCAGCAGCACAGAGGTGGAGAAGATCACCCTCGGCGGCGAGACGATCGTGCTGCGCCGCGTCGACGGCCACGACGAGTACACGGCGTGCGAGGACCTGCAACGCCGCATCTGGGGCGAGGAGGACATCGCCAAGGTGCCGTTGCTGGACATGGTGACGGCCCAGGAGAACGGCGGGTTCGTGCTCGGCGCGTTCACCACCGACGGCGAGCTCGCCGGGTTCGTGTTCTCGTTCCCCGGCGTCACGGAGCACGACGAGGTCAAGCAGTGCTCGGTGCTCGCCGCGGTCGCGCCCGAGTACCAGAACCTCGGCCTCGGCTTCCGGCTCAAGCAGTACCAGGGGCAGCTCGCGGCCCAGCACGGGTTCCGGCTGATCACCTGGACGTTCGACCCGCTCTCCGGGCGCAACGTGGTGTTCAACCTCAACAAGCTCGGCGCGGTCGGCGTCGACTACGTGGTCAACGCGTACGGCGTCGGGCTCGGTCTCAACGCCGGCCTGGAGACCGACCGGTTGCTCGTCGCCTGGCACGTGCCGCACGTGCCCCGGCAGCGCGATCTCGGCGGCGGCACGCCCGTCAACGACATCCGCTTCTCCCGCACCGGACTGCCGGTGCCCGCGTGGTCCACGACCGAGTGCGACGACCACACCGTGCTGCTCAAGGTGCCGTGGGACGTCTACGCCATCAGCTCCCGCGACCGGGAGCTCGCGATCTCCTGGCGGCACACGAGCCGAGACCTGCTCGGCGGCTACCTCGCCCGCGGTTACCGCGCCGTCGGCCTGCGGGTGCACGAGCGCGGCGCACCGCCGACATACGTGTTGCGCCGGGGTGCGTTATGACGCTGGGCCAGATGACTTTGGGGGAGTTGTTCGATGAGGCGGTCGCCCGGTTCGGCGACCGGCCGGTGCTGCTCGGCCCCGACGTGTCCTATGTGGACTACGCGGCCCGGGTCAACGGATGCGCGCAGGTGCTGCGCTCACGAGGTGTGGGCCGGGGAGAAGCGGTCGCCGCGGTGCTGCCGAACTCACCGCTCCTGCTCACGCTGTGGCTCGCGGTCGCGAAGCTCGGGGCGGTGCTGGTGCCGCTGAACCCGGCGTTGCGCGACGCCGAGCTGGAACCGCTGCTCGCGCACTCGGATGCCGTGCTGGTCGTCACGGATCGCCCAGGCCCCTGGCGCGCCATCGGTCCGGGGGAGCTGGACGTGACGGCGCCGGCCGTGCCCGATGTGCGTATCGACCCCGAGGACCCGGTGTGCCTGCTCTACACCTCAGGCACGACCGGGGCGCCCAAGGGCTGCGTGCTCACCCACACCTCGTACACCGCGCCGGCTCCGGCGTTCGTGCTCAGGCTCGGCCTGGACGAGCAGGACCGCCTGCTGGCGTGCCTGCCGTTGTTCCACATGGCCGGGCAGTCGTTCGCGGTGAGCGCGCTGCAGGCGGGTGCGTCGATCGGGGTCGTGCCGAAGTTCAGCGCGTCGGGTTTCTGGGACCAGGTCGCGCGGTTCGACGCGACCGTGTTCCGGCACCTCGGCGAGATGCTCACGCTCGTCCTGCGCAGTCCCATCGAGCCGGGGAAGCACGCTCTGCGGCTGGTCTACGGCGGTGGCGCGCGGCCAGAGGTGGCGCACGCGTTCACCGAGCGGTTCGGCACGACCGTTGTCGAGGGCTACGGGATGAGCGAGACGAACACGGTGCTGTGCGGCGATCCGTACGACCCGCGGCCGGGTTCGATGGGCACGCCGCTGCCGCCCGCCGAAGTGCGGGTGGACGCCCCGGCCGGCGAGGTCGGGGAGATCCAGGTGCGCGGGCCGGGGCTGATGAAGGGCTACCACCGCGATCCGGGGCGAACCCGGGCCGCGTTCGCGCAGTCCTGGCTGCGGACCGGCGACCTGGGCTGGATGGACGACGACGCGCACGTGCACTTCGCCGCGCGCCGCACCGACGTGATCCGCCGGCGGGGCGAGAACGTCGACCCCGGCGAGATCGAGGAAGCGCTCGCCGAACACCCGGACGTGCTGCTGGGCGCCGTGGTCGGCGTGCCGGGTGAACTGTCCGACGAGGACGTTGCCGCGTTCGTCGTGCCACTGCCCGGCGTACGACTGGCCGCCGCGGACGTGCGGACCTGGTGCCGCACCCGCCTGGCGTCGTTCAAGGTGCCGAGCCACGTGCACGTGGTCGACCGGCTGCCGATGACACCCACTTCGAAGATCAACCGGTCCCTGCTGCGGGCGGCCGGTGCACACGGGAGGAACCCGCGATGGTGAACGATCTGGCTGAGAGGGCGCGCACGTTGCGCAAGCACGTCGTGCACCTGGCGGCCGACTCGCCCGGCGCGCACGTCGGTGGCTCGATGTCGGTCGTGGAGATACTGACCACGCTCTACTTCGACGGCGTGCTGCGCGTCGACCCGGCGGATCCGGACCGGCCAGGCCGTGACCGGCTCATCTTCAGCAAGGGCCACTCCAGCGCCGCCTACTACGCCGCGCTCGCCGAGGCGGGCTTCTTCCCGGTGTCCGAACTGGACACCTACAAGAAGACCGGCAGCAGGCTCGCGGGCCACCCGCACACCGGGGTGCCCGGGGTAGAGCTCGCGACCGGCTCGCTCGGCCACGGCCTTCCGGTCGGCGTGGGCCTCGCGATGGCCGCTCAGGCCGACGCCCTGCCGAGCAGGGTGTTCGTGATCGTCGGCGACGGCGAGTGCCAGGAGGGCTCGGTGTGGGAGGCCGCGATGGCCGCCGCGCACTACCGGCTCGACAACCTCGTGGTGATCGTCGACCGCAACGGCATCCAGGAGGACGGCCCGACCGAGGAGATCATGGCGCTGGAGCCGTTCGCGGACAAGTGGCGCGCGTTCGGCTGGGCGACGGTCGAGGTCGACGGGCACGACGTCGGCGAGCTGTCGAACGTCCTGCACGAGCTGCCGCTCACCTGGAGCCGGCCGACCGCGATCATCGCGAAGACGGTGAAGGGCAAGGGTCTGTCGTTCTCCGAGAACACGAACGCCTGGCACTACGGGCATCTCTCGGCCGACCTCAAGGAACAGGCGTTGCAGGAGCTCGGGGGTGCGCGATGACGGCGCTGGCAGATCTCCGCGAGGGACTGCGGTTCGACCCCGCCACGACGACGGCGTTCGAGGCCTGTCGCATGGCACAGCTCGATCTCGCGCTGCAGGACGACCGCGTCGTGTCGGTCGAGGCCGACCTCGGCGACTGCTGGGGCCTGAAGTTCCGCGAGTCGTTGCCGGACCGGTTCCTCGACTTCGGCATCGCAGAGGCGAGCGCCGTGGGTGCCGCGGCCGGGCTGGCGATGGGCGGGAAACGCCCGTTCCTCAACACCTTCGGCACGTTCGCGTTGATGCGCGCGGCCGAACAGGTGCGCCTCGACATCTGCTACCACCGCGCGCCGGTGGTGATCGCGGGCATGTTCACCGGCATCGCGGCTGGGTTCTCCGGTCCGACGCACCACGCGATCGAGGACGTCGCGGTGGCGCGCGCGTTGCCGAACCTCACGGTGATCTCGCCCGCCGACGCGGTGCAGGCCTACGACGCGACCTGCGCGGCGTTCGCGCACAACGCACCGGTGTACCTGCGGCTCGGGGTGGAGCCGGGCCCACAGGTCTACGACGCGCACGAGCCGTTCGAGATCGGCCGCGGACGCGTGCTGCGCCACGGTGATCGGCTCACCGTCGTGACGTGCGGTGTGACAATCGTGCCCGAGGTGCTGAAGGCCGCCGAACGCCTCGGTGACGTCGAGGTGATCGACATGCCGACGATCAAGCCGATCGACCGCGACCTGCTGGTGCGCAGTGCGTCGCGGACCGGCCGGGTCGTCAGCGTCGAGGAGCACTCGACGATCGGCGGGCTGGGCAGCGCGGTCGCCGAGGTGCTCGCCGAGCACGCGCCCGTGCCGTTGCGCCGGATCGGGCTGCCGGACGCGTACGTCAAGGAGATCGGCGACTACGCCGAGCAGCTGCGCGCGTTCGAGCTGGACGCGGCCGGCGTCGAGAGGCAGGTGCGGGCATGGGTGTCCTAGGAATCCTCATGCTGGAGGGCAAGATGGCCGACGTGCCGGGCTGCATGGCGTCGGCGGAGACGTTCGGCTACCCGGTGATCCGGCACGTCGTCGCCGGCTCGCGCACCCCGCGCACCCAGGCCGAGGCTGAGGAGATGCTGCCGCTGTACGTCGAGGCGGCGCACGAGCTGGAGAACAAGGGCGCCACCGTGATCACCGCGAACTGCGGGCTGATCGCGCTGCTGCAGGACGAGCTCAGCGCCGCGGTCACCGTGCCCGTCGTGACCTCCAGCCTCGCGCTGGTGCCGGCGGTCTCGAAGCTGGTCGGGAACCGGCCGGTCGGGGTGCTCACGTTCTTCACCGACGCGGTGGGGGAGCGCAACTTCCGCGCCAGCGGCTGGAGCTCGGACGACTTCCCGGTCGTGCTCGGCGGCGTCGGGGAGCACCGGTCGTGGCTGGAGTTCCTGGAGACCAAGGAGATCACGCCCGCGCTGCGCGAGCAGATGCGCCGCGATCTGCTGTCGGTCGTCGAGGACATGCTGGCACGCGAACCGTCGCTGGGCGCGATCGTGTGCGAGTGCACGATGCTGCCCGCCGTGCTGGACGACGTGCGGGCGAGCTCGTCCGTGCCGATCTTCGACATCCTGACCGCGCTGGACTGGGCGGTCAGCGGTTTCGAACGGCCGGCGGCGGCCGCGTCCAGCCTCGCCGTGTCGGGAGGCAGGGTGCGATGAGACTGCGCCTGCCGCCCAGCGTGCGGTTCGGCGCCGGATCCACCACGCAGCTCCCGGAGGTAGTGCGGGAGTGCGGAATGCGGCGGGCACTCGTGGTCACCGACCACGGCGTGCTCGCCGCTCGCGTTGTGGAGCGGGTGCTGGACGCGCTGGACGTTCCCCGATCCGTCTACGTCTGCGGATCGCCTCGCGCCCCAGAGGTCGCCGGGTGCCGGGATGCGCTGGACGTTCCCCACGCCGCGTTCATCTCGGGGGCGGCCAGTGCCGTCGAGGTGACCGCTTGCCGCGACGCCTTGCCCGGCCACGACGGTGTGATCGCCGTTGGCGGCGGCAGCGTCATCGACGTGGCCAAGGCCGCAATCGCTCTGCACGGCTCCGAGGAGCCACTGGAGTCCCTGTACGGCCTCGAACAGGCGAAGGGACCGGCCCTGCCTCTCGTCGCCGTGCCGACCACACCAGGCAGCGGCGGCGAGGTGTCCTCGCACGCGGTGGTGACGGACGGACACCACAGGCATGCGATCAGCGGTGCCTCGCTGGTTCCCCGCGCGGTGGTCATCGATCCGGACCTGACCACGACTTTGCCGCACTCGGCGATGCTCGCGTGCGCGCTGGACGCGTTGATGCACGGCGCCGAGGCCTATCTCGCACGTGCGGCCACGCCGTTCAGCGACGCGCTGGCGCTGCCCGGGGTCGAGCGCGTAGTCACTTCCTTGCGTTCGGAAGACCGTGGCGAGCTGAGCGCGGGCTGCCTGCAGGCCAACCTCGCCATGGCCCAGGCCAACGCGGGCCTCGTGCACGCGCTCGGATATCCCCTCACCCAGCGGTACGGCATCCCGCACGGGATCGCCAACGTGGTGGTGGCGCCCGCGGTTCTGCGCGCCAGCCGGCACGTGCAGGAACAGCGGGACGCGGACCTGGCGTCGTGCTTCGGCGCCAGCGACTTCGCCGACGGGCTCACCACGCTGCTCGACCAACTCGGTGTGCGGCAGAGCTTCCCGGTGGACGACGCCGATGAGCTCGCCGCAGACGCCTTGAACTACGGGCCAGTCCGAGAGAACTGGCGCTTCGCGGCCACGAAAGACGACATAGCCGCCATGTACCGTTGCGCGGCATAGCGAAAATGCCCGGCATCACCTGCCGGGCATTTTCGCTGTGCGGTGGATCAGACCGGAACGGCGTTCTCCGGCGCCTTCACCTTCTCCATGAAGGCGGCCACCAGGGCGGCTCCGACAGCGAGCACGATCGCCGCCACCACGAACGCGAGCCGATACCCGGACACCGTCGCCTCGTTCTGCGCGACACCGGTGTGCACGGCGTTCGTGGCGTGGTTCAGCGCGATCGTCGTCAGCACCGCGAGGCCGAGCGCACTACCCAGCTGCTGCACCGAGGTCTGCACACCGGAACCGAGTCCGGCGTCCTTGTCGGACAGTTCGTGCAGCGCCGCGTTCTGCAGCGCGGGCAGGCCGATGGCGAGACCGAACGCGAGCACCGCGGTCGCCGGCACCAGCTGGCCCCAGAACGAGCCGGAAGCGTCGATGCGGGCCAGCAGCAACATGCCGGCTGCGGACACCACGAACCCGACGATGATCGCCGTCTTCGGGCCGAATCGCGTCACGAGCTGGGTGGACAGCACCATGCCGGGCACGAACGCGACGCAGAACGGGATGTAGGCGAGCCCGGACTGCAGCGGCGAATAACCCAGCACCTGCTGGACGTACAGCGTGACCAGGAAGAACATCGCGGCCATCGCGCTGGTCAGCAGGATCGTCACGGCGTTGGCCGACACGCGCGTCCGGTTCGCGAAGAACCGCAACGGCATCATCGGATCGTCGGAACGGGCCTCGACGAGCACGAACAGGCCGAGCAGGACGAAACCGGCGACGAACGAGCCCCACACGCCGAAGCTGCCCCAGGGGTGCTCGGCGGCGCGCAGCAGGCCGTTCACGACCAGGATCAGACCACCGGTCACCAGCAGACCGCCGGGGATGTCGAGCTTGCGGCGGACGCCCTTGGCAGGCGCGTCCTGCACCAGCTTGGCGCACAACACCAGAGCGACGATGGCGATGGGAATGTTGATGAAGAACACCCAGCGCCAGCTGGCCAGGTCGACGAGCACACCGGACAGCAGGACACCGACGGTGGCTCCGATGCCGGCCAGACCACCCCAGATGCCGAGCGCCTTGGCGCGCTCCTTGGGTGTGGTGAACATCAGCACGATCAACGCCAGCGCGGCCGGCGACGCGAGCGCCTCACCGACGCCCTGCAGGAAGCGACTGGTGATCAGCATGCCGGACGTCCACGCCGCACCGCTGGCGAGCGACGCGAGCGCGAACACGGACGTGCCGATGACGAAAATCCTCTTGCGGCCCAACAGGTCGGCGAACCGCCCACCGAGCAGCAACAGGCCACCCGCGGTGAGCAGATAACCGTTGACCACCCAGGCGAGACCCGCCTGCGAGGTCCCCAGGTCGTTCCGGATGGACGGCAGGGCGATGTTCACGATCGTGTTGTCGATGACGATCATGAACTGCACCAGCGCCAGCACGGCCAACGCTTGCCACCGGCGAGGATTCGCCTCGGGGGCCGTCACCCTCTCGCGGCTACGTTTCTCCACAGTGGACATTTGGACTCCCGTGGAACAGTCGAAAACGGGTCTATCCCAGGAAACTCCTCGCAGGGTTCCCCGGTCCAACAACAACCACGCCCGGCTTGACAACCAGTGGTTGTTACGCAGGATGGGGGAGTGGAACTGGACCTCGGGCAGGTGCGAGCCTTCGTCACGGCCGCCGAAGAACTGCACTTCGGACGTGCCGCGGAACGCCTGCACGTCAGCCAGCAAGCCCTTTCCAAGCGAGTGGGCAAACTGGAGGATTCACTGTCGGCACGACTTTTCGACCGTTCCACCCAGAAAGTCGAGCTCACCCAGGTGGGCGAACGCTTCCTCCCGTACGCGATCGACGCGCTGGCCGCCGCCGACGCCGCGCTCGCGTCCCTCAAAGAGACCCGGCAGACCGTGCGCGTCGACGTGCTCGACGAACGCCTGGCGCCCATGCAGCTCGTCCGGCACGCCCTGCGCCGGGTGGAGGACCTCCCGATCGAGGTGAGCATGCGGCACGGGCTGCCGAACGCCCTGCCCGCGTTGCACAGCGGAGAGGCCGACGCGGCGTTCGGGCGCGTGCACTCGCTGGCGCCACGGGAGATCGCGGAGCTGGAGCACCAGCTGGTGCTGCTGGAACCGCTGGCGTTGCTGGTGAGCCGCGACCACCCGCTCGCCGCCGCCGACTCGGTCGCCCTGACCTCACTGCGCGATGTTCCGCTGTGGGCGCCGATCGGTGGTGCCGTTGCCGAGTGGGCCGGTTACCTGGAGGAGTTCGCCAGGTCGTGGGCCTTGCGGGTGGACTTCTCCGGCCCGTCGCTCAGCCTCGACCACCTGGTGGACGACGTCGCCGCGCGCCCGGACGTGGCCACGCTGGTGGGCGGCCGGATGCAGCTGCCGCCCACCTCGCGCGCGACCGTCGTCTACCTGACCGATCCGACGCCGGTCTACCCGTGGTCGCTGGCGTGGCTCAAGGGCAGGCGACACCCGTTGCTGGCCACGCTGCTGGATGCGTTCACCGAGGGTTTCACCTGGCCGCGCGATGTGTGGCTGGCCGAGGCGGACCGGACTGGACTGACCGCGTAACCGCCAGCTGCCACGATGGGCCGCATGGACGGTCCACACGACCTGGGCGGAGCCGCGGGCTTCGGGCCCGTGCGGTTCGACCCGGACGAGCCGTTGTTCGCGCACGACTGGGAACGCAAGGTGTTCGGCCTGACGATGGCCACGTCGACGATCGGGCTGTACAACCGCGATGAGAACCGCCATGCCCGCGAACGCATGCCGGTGGAGGACTACCGCTCCACCGGCTACTTCGAGCAGTGGCTGGTGGCGCTGGAGACCAACCTGACCGAGCTCGGCGTGCTGGACGCGGCCGTGTTGCGCGAGCGCGTCGCGGAGTTCCTCGAAGAACCCGACGAGGAGGTGCGAGGCAAGGACAAGCCGGAGCTGTTCGACCTGTTCCGCGACACCCTGGAGTTCGGTGCCTCGCTGGACCGGCCCGCCCCGCCGCCGAAGTACGAGGTGGGCGCCGAGGTGCGCGCTGTTCAGGACGCGAAACCCGGCCACACCAGGCTGCCCGCGTACGTACGAGGGCACGTCGGCATCATCAGGCGGGTCGACCCCGCGTTCGTGCTTCCGGACACCAACGCGCATCACGAGGGCGAGAACCCGGAAAACACCTACAACGTGGGGTTTAGGGCCCAGGACCTCTGGGGTAAAGGGGACCACGAGGTGTGTGTCGACGTCTGGGAGAGCTACCTCGAACCGGTGACGTGACCCTGGGGAGGGATTCGTGTCGGACGACGCGGAGTTGCGCGCTCGGGTCAAAGCCCTGGAGTCGCTGCTCGTCGAACGCGGGCTGATCGGCGCGGACACGGTCGACGACATCGTCGAGGTCTACGAGTCCGAGATCGGCCCGTTGCTGGGGGCGAAGGTCGTCGCGAAGGCCTGGGTGGACCCGGACTTCAAGGAACGCCTGCTGAGCGACGCGACGGCAGCCTGTGCGGAGCTCGGCATCGGAGGCCTGCAGGGCGAGCACCTCGTCGCCGTCGAGAACACCGACACCGTGCACAACGTCGTCGTGTGCACCTTGTGCTCGTGCTATCCGTGGCCGGTGCTCGGCATTCCACCCAACTGGTACAAGAGCCCGGAATATCGCGCGCGCATGGTCGCCGAACCGCGGCAGGTGCTGGCGCAGGACTTCGCGTTGCCACTCGGCGAGGACGTCGAGATCCGGGTGCAGGACTCCAGTGCGGAGATCCGCTACTTCACGGTGCCGCAACGGCCTGCGGGCACCGAGGGCTGGGACGAGGAACGGCTGGCGAGCGTCGTGACGCGCGAGTCGATGGTGGGGGTGGCGGTCCTGTGACCGAGCTTCCCGCGGACGTGCCGCGCAGCAACGGCGAGCTGCTGTTCGAATTCCCCTGGGAGAGCCGGGCTTTCGGCCTCGCCGTCGCGCTGGCCGACTCCGGGGCGTTGGAGTGGGACGACTTCCGCGCCGAACTGGTGAAGGCGATCGGTGAGCGCGATCCGGAGACGCCCTACCGGTACTACGAGTACTGGCTGATCGCGTTGGAGCGGGCACTGGTGTCGGTGGGGGTCCTCGACACCAGTGCCCTATCGGCGTCAGTGCGTTCTCTCATGGACCATCCCGAGCACTGACGCAGGCCGGCCATCACCGTACGAACCGCCAGTTGGGCAACGGTTACGCGCGCTCTCATAACCCCTTCCTAACCCCTGGCGCCTAACTTCGGGCGCCAGGCAGGTTCGGGAGGTCACATGGCACGGGCCGACTGCGGCTTGTTCTTCTTCCGGGTCGTGGTGAACGCGGAGGGCCGGTACAGCATCTGGCCCACTCATCTCACGACGCCCCGGGGATGGCGGCCGACCGGCTTCTCGGGCAGCAGACAGGCCTGCCTGAACCAGGTGGCCGAGCTGTGGCGCGACATGCGCCCCGGCCCTGTGCCGCGAACCCCGACCGGAGCGGAGTGATCGATGGGACGCTGGTTGCTGCTGGAACCCGACGCGGACGCCGCGAAACGGCTGTTCTGCTTCCCGTTCGCCGGCGCGGGCGCGTCCGCGTTCCGCGACTGGCCCGGACGCATCGGCGACATCGAGGTGTGCGCGGTGCAGCTGCCCGGCCGGGAGAACCGGATGCGGGATCCCGCGTACACGAGCTTCGATCAGTTCGCCGAGGACGCCGCGCGAGAGCTCGCGCCGTACCTGGACCGGCCGTTCGCGTTCTTCGGGCACTGCATGGGCGCACTGCTCGCGCACGCCGTCGCGGATCGGCTCGACCACAAGCCGCAGCGGTTGTTCGCGTCGTCCTCGTACGTGCCGTACCTCGGGGTGTCGAAACCGTTCCACCCCAGCATGTCCGACGAGCACCTGGCAGAGGAGCTGCTGGCGATCACCAGGAGACTCGGCGGGCCGATACCGGCGCCCGAGCTGCTGGAGCTGTCGGTCCTGGTGCTGCGCAACGACATCGAGATGTGCGTCGACCACGCGCCACCCGTCCGGCCGCTCAAGTGTCCTGTCACGACGATCGGCTGGGCCGACGACACGATCGTGCCGGCCGGGGACATGGGTGAGTGGGCCGAGTACGGCGACGTGACACACCACGTGCTGAAGGGCGACTTCTTCGACTTCCTCAGCGCCCCGGCGGAACTTCGCGACGTCATCGCACGCGACTTCAAGGAATGAGGCGGGAATCGTGACCAGCAAGACGCTCGTGGAACTTTTCGCGCGCAGTGTGCGGGACCATTCCGGCAGGCCCGCGGTCGCCGACGACGACCAGCAGCTCACCTACGCCGAGCTGGACGCCCGCTCGGACGCGCTGGCGCATCGGCTCGCCGGGCTCGGGGTCGGCAAGGAGGACCGGGTCGCGGTGCACCTGCATCGCGGCGTGGACGTCGTCGTCGCCGTGCTCGGTGTGCTCAAGGCCGGTGCCGCGTACCTGCCGATCGACACGCGGTACGAGAGCGGCCGGCGCGACCACATGATCACGGCCGGTGAAGTGCGGCTGGTGATCACCGAGCCGGACCTCGCGACCGCGCTGCCGGACGTCGAAGTGCTGCACTGGCGCAGTGAACCCGCGGAGCCGTCCGCGGACCCGTTGCCCGGCCCGGAACCGTCCGACGCGGCTTGCGTCCTGTACACCTCCGGGTCGACCGGCCAGCCGAAGGCGATCGTGCTGGAACACCGGCAGATGGTCGCTTTCGCGCTGAACCCGGCGTTGCCCGAGATGAGCCCGGACGACCGCACCGCGCAGGTCGCGAGCATCTCCTTCGACCCGGCCAACTTCGAGATCTGGTGCACGCTCGCGGCGGGTGCCGAGCTCGTGGTGCTGCCGTCAATCCCTGAGCTGCTCGACGGCGACCTCCAGCGCGAGCTGAAGCGCCGCCGGATCACCGTGATGCTGGCTCCTGCCATCGCGATCAACCACGCGGTGAAAGTCGACCGCGACTCGTTCGCACCGCTGCGGGTGCTGCACTCCGGCGGCGACGTGCTGCTGCCGTCGACGTGCCGCGACCTGCTCGCGAGCAAGTTCAGCGGGCGGCTGTTCAACCTGTACGGCCCGGCCGAGACGACGACCGCGTGCACCGCGTACGAGGTCACCGAAGTGCCGGAGGACATGGAGAGCGTGCCGATCGGCAGCGCGTTCGAGGGCTACCACCTGTACGTGCTCGATCCCGGCTTCCACCCGGTGCCGCCTGGTGAACCGGGTGAGCTGTGGGTGGGCGGCGCGGGGGTGAGCCGGGGCTACCTGAACCGTCCCGACCTGACCGCGGAACGGTTCGTGCCCGACCCGTTCGCGGCCGACGGCGGTGCGATGTACCGCACCGGCGACCGTGTGCGCGACAACGACGGTGTGCTGGAGTACCTGGGCCGGTTCGACACCCAGGTCAAGGTCCGCGGCTACCGGGTCGAGCCCGGCGAGGTCGAACGCGCGTTGTGCGCCAACCCGGACGTCCGGGAAGCGGCCGTCATCGCGATGGGCGAGCCGGGGGACAAGCGGCTGGTCGCGTTCCTCGTGCCCGCGGTGGAGTCGTTGTCGCTCAAGGAACTGCGCGAGGACCTGAACCGCCGCGTCGCCGACTTCCTGGTGCCGAGCGAGTTCATCGTGCTGCCCGCCATGCCGACCGACCCGCACGGCAAGCGCGACTGGGAGGATCTGGGCCACACCGCGTCCAGCCGGCTGCGGCAGCGCCCGGACCACGTCGCCCCGCGCACCGAGACCGAGCGGTACCTCGCCGAGCTGTGGGAGCGCCTGCTGATCGTGGAGAACGTCGGTGCCGCCGACGACTTCTTCGTCCTGGGCGGCCACTCGCTGCTGGCTGTTCGGGTGCGTTCGCTGGTGCGCAAGGAGCTGGGGGTGACGCTGCGGCCCCGCGCGGTCTTCGAGAACAGCGTGCTGGGTGAGCTGGCCGAGCTCGTGGACCGCACGCGGGAAGGGGTGATGGTGTCGTGACCACCGCCAGGACCATCGATCTCACCGACACCGACCTGTTCGTGCACGGCGACCCGCACGAGGTGTGGGCTCACCTGCGGGCCAACGAGCCGGTGCACTGGAACCCGTCGCCCGACGGCGGCTTCTGGTCGTTGACGAAGTACGCGGACATCCACGACGTGTACCTGGATCCGTCGACGTTCAGCTCCGAGCAGGGCACCGTCATGGGCGGCTCGTTCGGCAGCGCCCAGGACAGCGCCACCGGTCAGATGCTGATCTGCGCCGACCCGCCGGAGCACCGCCTGCTGCGCCAGCAGGTCAAGCAGGGTTTCGCGGCCAGGATGCTGGAGGTCATCGGCGAGAGCGTGCGGCGGTACGCGAGCAGCGCGCTCGACCGGATCGTGGCGGCCGGAGGTGGCGACTTCGCCGTCGAGGTCGCACCGGAACTGCCGGCGGGCGTGCTCGCGGCGATGTTCGAACTGTCCACGGAGGATGCTCACCACCTGCTCGCACTGACCCGCAACATGATCGGGTCCGAGGACGGCGAGTACCGGGATGGCGAGCTGGCCCTGGTCAGCGCGCAGGTCGAGCTCTTCGACTTCCTGGGCGACCTGGCGGACGAACGCCGGGACCGGCCGGGCGACGACCTGGTCAGCATGTTGCTCAGGTCGTGCGTGAACGGCCGCCCGATGTCCGACGCCGAAATCCTCTACAACAGCCTCAACGTCGTGGTGGGTGGCAACGAGACTACCCCGTACACCGCCTGTGCCGGGGTGGCGGCGTTCGCCGAGTTCCCGGACCAGGCCGACCGCTTCTACGGCGACCCGTCGGTGCTGCCGACCGCGCTGGACGAGATCCTGCGCTGGACCTCGACCAACGCCTATGTGCAGCGCACCGCGACCCGCGACACCGCCATCCGCGACGTCGCGATCGCCAAGGGCGACAAGCTGACCCTGTGGAACGCCTCGGCGAACCGCGACGAGGACGTGTTCGACCAGGCCGACCGCTTCGACGTCACGCGCTCGCCCAACCACCACATCGCGTTCGGTGTCGGCAACCACCGCTGCATCGGTCAGACCGTGGCGCGACAGGAGATCACCATCCTGTTCGAGCTGCTGCGCGACCGGGGTCTGCGGTTCGATCTCGACGGCCCGATCGAGCGGCTGCGGTCGAACTTCATGCTGGGCACCAAGCACATGCCGGTACGAGTGGTCTGAGACAGCGAGAAGGGGCGGCTGCCCCCGGGGGCGCCCCCCAATTTAATAATGTTTTTACCCCCCCCC
>NZ_JBEXPJ010000048.1:0-51914 GCF_040611995.1 Lentzea sp. NPDC006480 | reverse complement strand
ACGAAGTTCTTCTGCAGTGAGTCTTGAAGTGCCCTGGCCGTCGAGGGGTGACGGCCAGGGCACGTGGGTGCACCCGGTGGATGGATCTCTTAGAAAGTGCGTTCCTGCAGCGAGAAGTCGCGCTGGTTGTTGTTGGTGTCCTGGTTCAGCAAGTTGCGCGTGTTCGAACCGGCGAGTTGCGCGGTGCGCTGGTTCTCCGGCTGCGCGTGCACGCCTTCCTTGGCGGCGTTGACGGGCGCCGAGAACGCGACGCCGTCGATCTTGAATGCGGTCGGCGAGGTGCCGCCGAAGATCGCGACGCCGCCGAGGGTCGGAATGCCCTCTGAGCCGAGGAAGCGCACCGGGAGAACGTTCGGCGTGGACGTCGTGCCGGAGAACTCGGCACCCGTCAGCACCAGCGTGTCACCGACGTTGTTCATCGGCGCCAGCGTGAGCGCCTGGCCGGTCACGTCGGTCAGCGGAATCGTCTGGATGACCTCGTTGCGCTGGTTGTAGATCCGGACCACCCAGTTGGTCAGCTCGATCTGCTCGCTCGTGGTGTTGATGATCTCGATCGCCTCGTCGAGCTGGCCGTTCGGCCCCATCGTGGAAACCTCGTTGATCAGCACTGCCGGCAGCTGCATGACCTCGGGAGCCTCGGGCTCGTCCGCGGCCGCCAGACCTGCGAACGCGATGGTGCTCGCGATTGCGAGTGCAGCGGCTCCGCCCAGCAGTTGACGCATTTCACTGTCCCTTCGAGAAGACAATCTCGGTGATTTCTCATGCGGCGTGTCTCGCCGCCGGGACTGACTTTGCTCGTTTTCCTTCGGCCCCGAAAGGGGCCACTAATGTTTAGCTACTGATTGGTTTCGCCGGGAGAGGGAATTCGGCAGGCGAAGTCGTCGGCGTTGTGATCACTGTCCCTGGAGGCGCTGTCGCGGCCGAGTGAAGAATCAGCACACGGTTTAGCGGGGCTGTCTTCGCGGCACGGTGAGGACGACGTCAGGCCCACGCTGTCCGTGTGCGCGCCGTGCCGGTTTCGAGTGATTACGCCAGAGCCGTCCACGGTGTCCACCACGAGACCCGCAGGAACGGTTCCGCTGAACGCGGCGCCCGCTATCACGAAGTATTCACCCGGAGGTAGGACCGTGTTAGGTGGGATGGTGGCGAGGATTCGCGCGGTGCCGCCCGAGCACGTCTGGACAGACCAACCTCCGACGTCTGCCGCGGTCGCGCCGGTGTTGCGCAGTTCGACGAATCCAGCGCTCCCGAACGAGATCTCGTTGACTTTGACGGCCGAGACGCCCGGCGAAGTGCCGACTGCGGTACCGGCGAGTAGCAAGAAGGCCAAGAAAGGTGTCACAAGACGAAGTCTGGCCCCCTGTACGTGGTCGCACAGGGGGCCAACAAGGGGCCAAAGACCCTTCCAGCCTGGGACTTATGGGGAGGGGCGGCGCCACGGCGCCCGCTGGCGCCGCCCCTCCCGCGGGCGGGCAGACCCCTGCCGTCTGCCCGCACTCCGCTAGTGGGAGTGGTCTTCGTGCCGTGTTCTGCGGGATTCCCGTTCGATCATCGCGGCCCGGTCGACCTCGGTGTGCGGCACATCGAGTGCCGCGCTGATCCAGGCACGCCAGTAGGGGCCGGGAATGCGTTTACCGCGTTCCCATCTCGACACTTCTTCACGGGTGACGCTGTCGTTTTGTGAGATCTCGCACAACAGGTCCGCGAGTTCGCGCTGGGTGAGGCCCTGCTCTCGCCGCGCCTGTGGAATCAAGGCGGTAATCGGCGGGACGTCCTGGTGCTCGCGGGCTTCACTGACTGCCTTGAGCACGGTTCTGCTCCGTTTCGGTGTGATGGCGGGTGCGTCAACCACCCTGCCCGATAGCTTCAGAGTTCGGTCCGTGCAAAGTGGTGATACCGACGGTCGTTGAAAGTTCAGGTACCACTGGAATCGCTCGATCGGATGTTTGGGGTAAACGCTGCTGGTCCATCGGGGTGTGTGGTCTCACATTTCGAGCACCTCGCTAGTGTGACCGCAGCCGGGATCGTTGCCGCAGCAATGACCGGGATGAGAAGGTGGAGAAAATGCTCTCGACGGTCGAAGTTGTGCAGGTGTTCCTGGCGCGTCTCGCGGCTCAGGACGCGCCAGGCATCGCGCGGTTGTGCGCACCGACCGTGGAATGGGAGGCGCCCGAACCCGGTGGCGCCAGATGGGCACTCGGCTCGCGTACCCGCCGTGAGGTCGAGGCCCGGTTCCTGACCCTCTTCGCCACCTTCGAGCTGGAGCAGCTCTCGGTGCGCCAAGTGATCGTCGACGGAGGTGACGCGGCCGTGGTCGGCTCGACGCGGTGGCGGGTCCCCGCCACCGGTGAACAGGCGGACGTGCGTTTCGTCGCCGTGCTCTCGGTGCACCTGGGGGAGATCGAGCAGTACTGGCAGATGCCGGACACGCTGGCCGTCGCGCTGGCGACCGGTGGCGCGCGGACAGAGGCATGAGCGTCAAAAGAGCGAGATCGACGCACACGAGGGCGAAGCTGCTGCGCGCGGCGGCCGAGGTGTTCGACCGCGACGGGTTCTCCGGATCCAGCCTCACCGCCGTGTGCGCGCGTGCCGATGTGTCGAAAGGTGCGCTGTATTGCCATTTTCGCTCCAAGGAAGCCCTTGGCGTCGCGATCATCGAGGAGCAGTCGCTGCTGTGGCACCGGTTGCGCGACGAGCAGATGGCGCTGCAGCCGTCCCCGATGCAGGCGCTGATCGCGATGTCGTTCGAGTTCGTCCGCATGCTGGAATCCGACCTCACCGTGCGGGTGAGCGCGAAGCTGTTGCGGGAGGCCGTGTTCTTCGACGTCGCGGCCGCCGCGCAGGTCGTCGGCTGGATCGCCGTCGTGCGCGAGCTGCTTTCGCTGGCGCAGCAACGCGGTGAGGTGAAGGCCGAGGTGAACGTGCGGCACGCGGCCGAGCAGATCGTCGCGGAGCTGCTCGGGCTGCAGTTCGTGGCGCAGGCGTTGAGCGGCGGAACGGACCTGCGCCTGCGGCTGCAGCGGGTGTGGCGCGCGTCCTCTGGCTGTCTGGTGACAACTTCCGTCTACGAGACGTTGCGATTCGAGTGACGGTCGTCTCGACCCAATCGAGACAGGAATGCCTGGTCACGCCGTTGCTGTTGTGCTCCTCGTTCGGAAGATTCCTTTACGATCTTGGAGGAGCAGCGGTGGCGCACATCGTCGTGGTGGATCCGTACTCGGCCGGCCAGGGCATCGCGCCCGCGTTCGCCGAGCGTGGCGTCGAGGCGATCGCGGTGCTGACCACCCCCGAGCCGCCCGCGGGGCTCGCCAAGTCGTGGGTCCCGGAGAACTACCGCGAGGTGCACGTCCTGTCGGACCTCGACGAGCTGGCCGCGAAGCTCGCCGTGCACTCGCCGATCGCCGTGGTGCCGGGAACTGAGACCGGTGTCGAGACGGCCGAGGCGCTGTCCGAGCTGATCACGCCGGGCCGTTCGAACGTGCTGTCGTTGTCGTCCGCCCGCCGCGACAAGTGGCAGATGGCCGTGGCGTTGCGGTCGGCCGGTGTCCCGCATCTGCGCCAGATCAGCTCCGACAACGTCGACGAGGTGGCCGCGTGGCTGCGGCGGGAGGAGCTGCTCGGCTCGCCGATCGTGCTGAAGCCGCAGGAAAGCGGTGGCACGGACGACGTGTTCGTCGCGCAGCCGGGTGAGGACTGGCGGGCGAAGTTCGGCCGGATTCTGGGCAGCGTCAACAAGCTCGGCCTGCGCAACGATCGCGTGCTGGTGCAGGAGCTCGCCGTCGGCACCGAGTACGAGGTCGACACCTACTCGATCGACGGCGCGCACGGGCTGGCCGCGGTGTGGCGTTACGCCAAGGAGTGCCGGGGCGATCGGCTCGGCATCTACCTGTCGAACACGCTGGTGCCCGCGGACGATCCGGTGGTCGACGTGTTGTTCGCCTACGTCTGCCAGGTGCTGGACGCGACCGGGGTGCGCAACGGGCCGGCGCACGTCGAGGTGATGATCACTCCCGACGGCCCGCGGTTGATCGAGATCGGCGCTCGGCTGGCCGGTGCCGAGCAGCAGGAGCTGACTCTCCTCGGTGCTCGGGAAAGCCAGATCACCCGAATGGTCCGCCACCGAGTGGATGACTCGTCCGACGTGTCTCGGTACACGCAGCATCAGCACGTGAAGTCGGTCTACCTGTCCTCACCCGCGGCCGGTGAGCTGGGCAACGCGGTGCGGCTCGATTCGCTGGACTCACTGCTGCCGAGCTTCCAACGTGCGGTTTTGCCGTACGGCGAGGGCTCGCAGGTGCCGCACACCATCGACCTGTGGACGTCGCTCGGTTACGTCGTGCTCGCGAACACCGATATCTCGGTACTGGAACGCGACGAGGCTCTCGTGCGCGAGATCGAGGCCGGGCTGATCGTAGTTTGATCTTCAGGTCGGCCGGGTAGCCGGAATTCCACGCGACCCGTTAGGTTGCTGCGCGACGAGCGGAGGCCAATGAGCGCACCTTGGGACGGCGACCTGACCGGCGCGGTGATCGACGACCGGTATGTCGTCGGCTCGCTGCTCGGCTCCGGTGGCATGGCCGAGGTCTACCGCGCCTTGGACCGCTCGACCACGTCCTCAGTTGCGATCAAGATCTTCAGCGGGCCCGGCCTGCCCGACGACGAGCTGCGGTTGCAGCGCGAGGCGTCGATGCTGCTGACGCTGGACTGTCCCGGCGTGATCCCGGTGTACGACTCGGGGATGCTCGCGCGCCGGCCGTACTTCGTGATGCGCGAGATCACCGGCGGCACGTTGCGGCAGCGCATGCGCGAGCCGCTGCCGCCTCGGTTCGTCGCGCGGATCGGTGGTCAGATCGCTTCGGTTCTGCACCACGTGCACGGGCTCGGCGTGGTGCACCGCGACATCAAGCCGTCGAACATCCTGCTGGACGACGAGGAGAAGCAGGCCTACCTGGCCGACTTCGGGCTGGCGCTGGTGGCCGAGGTGACTCGGGTGACCACCTCTGGCGTGCTGGTCGGGACCGCCGGGTACCTGTCGCCGGAGCAGGTGCGCGGCTCGACCGTCGGGCCTGCGTCTGATGTCTACGCCCTGGGCCTTGTGCTGCTGGAGTGTCTGACTGGACGGGCCGAATATCCCGGTGGCGATGCCGAGGCCGCGTTGGCCCGGTTGGCGCGGTCGCCCCGGATTCCGATCGACCTGCCGCTGGCTTGGGTGTCGTTGCTGTCGGCGATGACCGAGATGGATCCTCGCCGTCGTCCCACCGCTGAGATGTGTGCCCAGTCGCTGGCGGCCGCGCACGAGGTGAGCCGCGGGTTGCCGGCGTTGCTGCCGGACGCTGCGGTGTCGGCTGATCCGCTGGAGGTGCCGGAGCCGCGGGCTCAGTCCCGGTCTCGGCGGGGCAAGCGCTTGGCGATCAGCGGGGCAGCGGCGGTGGCTGTCGCGGCCGTGGCTGTCGCGGTGGCGAACTTCGGCGGGGGCGGGCCCGAGGCCCCTGCGGCGGACCAGCCGGTGGTGCCCGATGCGCAGACCCACGTGGTGACGGTGGGGGCCTCGACCGTGACGGTGACGCAGACGCCTGGGGCGCCTGGTGCGCCGCAGCCTGGGAACTCGTCGGTGGGGAGCACTTCGCCGAGTGCCCCTGGTTCTGCTGCGGCTTCGGAGTCGAGCGTGGTGCCGACGCAGGAGCCGACCAAGACCACGGACACGACCAGGCCGACCAAGGACCGGGACCCCGGCAAGCCGACCAAGAAGTCGGACGCCCCGAAGCCCTGAGCCCTGAGCGCGCCCACCACACACACGGGTCGCGCCGGGTACCCCCAATTTCGATTCTAGTGAGCAGGTCTGACAGCCGATGACCGGTTCGTTCTGGTGGGACCTGCTGATCGGCATCGCGGTCGCGCTGCTGGTGACCTGGCTCGTCCTGGTGATCGCGTTGGTCGTCGTCCGGCCGCGCGGTGGGCTGCTCAAGGAAGCGTTGTGCGTGCTTCCGGACGTGATGCGGCTGGTGCGGAGGCTCGCCGCGGACCAGGAGTTGCCGCGCGGTGTGCGGGTGCGGCTCTGGCTGTTGCTGCTCTACCTGGCCGTCCCGATCGACCTGATCCCGGACTTCATCCCCGTGCTCGGGTACGCCGACGACGCCATCATCGTCACGGCGGTGCTGCGTGGCGTCGTGCGGCGGGCCGGGCTCGAAGCGGTCCGAAAGCACTGGCCCGGCACCGACGACGGGTTCGCGGTGGTCGTGAGGCTGGCGGGGCTGCGTTAGGCGTGCGGGTCGGTGACCTCGGCGAAGGGCAGGTCGGACAGCTCGGCGCGCAGTGTGTCGAGGTCCGCGTAGACCGCTGAGGCGCCGCGGTCGACCAGTTCGTCCTCGCCGAAGCCGCCGGTGAGCAGGCCGATCGACGGCAGACCGGCGCGTCCGGCCGCCTCGCAGTCCCACACCGAGTCGCCGATCACGACCGCGCGCGAACCGTGCGCCTTCCGGAGGGCCACCTGGATCAGGTCCGGGGCCGGCTTCGAGTCGTCCACGTCGTCGGAGGAGGTCCAGTCGATGTCGCCGGGGTCGAGGAGCTTCAGGTAGTGCTCGACGTGCTTGCGCTTGCCCGACGACGCCAGCACCACCGCAAGACCCAGATCAGTGGCGGCGCGGATCAGGCGGTGCGCGCCTTCGAAGGGCTGGATCTCGTCGATCATCTCGTCGAAGTACCGCTCCCAGGCCGCGCGCAGCGCATCTCCGTGGTCCCGTTCCACCTGGTCGCCCGCTACGGCGGCGACCAGCTTGTCGCCACCCATGCCGATCGAGCGGTGCACCCTCCAGCCCGGCACGGTGACGTCGACGCTGCGGAAAGCGCGCAGCCACGCCACCGTGTGGTGGTAGTTGGTGTCGACCAGGGTGCCGTCCACGTCCAGGACCACGGTGTTGCTCATGGCCCAGGGTTTGCCCGGGCTCCTACCTCGGCAAACCCACCAGCTCGCGGGCGTCCTGAAGGGACGACACCTCGCGGCGCAGCACACCGTCGAGCCACTGCGCGTCGGACATCCACGACTGGTTGGTGTTCAGGCAGACGTGAACGGACGACCGGTACACGGACAGTGCGACGCCCACGGCGTGACCAGGGGCGACGGGCGCGACCGGGTACATCTCGCACAGAGCGGCGCCGTCCAGCGACAAAGGCACGGAAGGCAGCGGCACCGACGTCACCAGCGTGTCGAACAGCAGCGGCGCGCAGCGGGCGGCGACTGGCGCGGCCAGGCGGTGGACCAGTGGCGGCACCTTGTCGGCGAGCAGCGGCAACGCACCCGCGCCGCGGTCGGGACCGGCAGCCTTGGCCGACTCCATCTGGGCACGAACGCTCCGCAGCCGCTCCACCGGATCCGCGATCCCGACCGGCAGCGACAGCAAGAACCCGGAGATCGAGTTGCCGGACGAACCGTCACCAGAGCGTGAGCGCTGGTTAACCGGAATCAACGCCCGCACGACCGAGTCAGCGGAGGCGCTGTTGTGCGCGGAAAGCCAGTGCCGCAACGCACCCGTGACCAGCGCGAGCAGCACGTCGTTCACCGTGCCGCCGTGCGCACGCCGGATTCGGTGCACGTCCGCGAGATCCAGGCGCGACATCACCACCCGGCGTGGCCGCGTGGAAGCGGTGAGCACCGGCGAGTTCAACGTCGGCGGCCGCGTGTTCATCAACACCGACGAGGCGATGTCGATCGTGTCCTTGATCCCGCGCAACGACGGCAGCGAAGGAATGATCGACTTCGCGACCACCGGCGCCGAAACGTCCGCATTGGACAGACGCGACGGGTCGAACAGCTGAATCCCCAGGCCAACGGCCTTCATGCCGTCGCAGAGCGAGTGGTGCAGCTTCGCGACGACGGCGAACCGGCCGCCCGCGAGACCGGTCACGACGTGCAGCTCCCACGGCGGGCGCGCGAGGTCCAGCGGCTGCGCCATCAGGTGCGAAACCAAGGTGGCGAACCGTTCCCGGCCGCGCACGTGGTGGGTGAAGACGTGATCCTCAGGCGCGAAGCCGGGATCCTCCACCCAGCGCGCCCCGCCCAGCAACGACGTGCGAGCTCGTTGGCGCAGGCGAGAAATCTCGGAAGCGCGTTCGCAGAGCACGGCGGCGATGCGGGCCGGATGCACCGCAGTGGACGGTGCGAAGGTCGCGACCGCGCCGAGGTGCAACGGGTTCGCGTTGCCCTCCATGGCGAGGAAGGCGATGTCGAGGGGGGAGAGGTGGTCTGTCATAGGTGTGCCAGGTAAACAGGTTCGCGTGTCGAATGCATTTCGATGAGATGGCGGTGACTCTCTACCCGCCCAGATACACTCGAACGGTGGTACCGCTGTGACTCGTGTGGGTGCGAACCAGGTCACACAAGAGGTTCACCATCACGATCCCGAAGCCTGACAGGCCGGTGAACGACGGCGGGAAACCAGTGCCCGAGTCGCTCACCTCACACACGATGGTGTCGCCCTCGCGCCACATCCGCAGCACCCCGCGCCCCGACGCGTGCAGGATGCTGTTCGTCGCCAGCTCGTTCACCGCGAGCACCAGATCGTCGACCTGTTCGCGGCGCAGCCAGTTCGCGTACGCCGTCACGAGCTTGCGCATGTGCGCGAGCGATCCGATGGAGAAGCTGTGCTCCTCTGCGGAGGAGGGCGGCGGCGGTAACGGCACGTTGTAGACGTCGACGAGCCCGGCCGGATCGGTGTACCACTCGCTCGCGATCCGCCGGGACCCGTCGATCACCACCGGATGCGTGCGCCGCGCGTCCTCCAGCACGTGCTCGGGTAACAGGCGAGCGTCGTACGGGCACAGCAGAGTGCCGCTGCGCCCCTCGAACGCCGTGTTGATCAACGCCTCGTGCTGCACGCACGCCGGGTACTCCAACTCGCTGCGCCCCGGCCACACCGGCTCGCCCACCATGCGGACGCGCAGTGAGGGGGCGCTCGCGCTGAACGCCATCAGCACGCCGGGGATGATCCGGCCCGGGTTGCGGCCGGCCTCGGTCATGTCGATGAAGTGCACCTGGTCGGCCTCGACACCCAGCTCCCCGCGCAGCAGAGCGATGCTCGCCTCCGGTACCGCCACCAGCACGGGCTCGCCGCTGCGCACGCCGTCCGCGACGAATCTGGCCGTGCCGGCGAGGAAATCGTCCTCGTCCCGGTAGAACAGGGCCTCGTGTGCGAACGGAGTAGCGGAGTT
The DNA here is from genome assembly GCF_040611995.1 of Lentzea sp. NPDC006480. Classification (NCBI taxonomy): domain Bacteria; kingdom Bacillati; phylum Actinomycetota; class Actinomycetes; order Pseudonocardiales; family Pseudonocardiaceae; genus Lentzea; species Lentzea sp. NPDC006480. The sequence goes on along the minus strand of NZ_JBEXPJ010000048.1, from coordinate 42,710 downwards.
CATCGGCTTCCCGGTGGGGTCGGCGGCTGAGCAAGCCTTCATTCTGCTACTCGTAACGGTGTTACGGCGGGGGCCAGGCCGGTGGTTTGTGGTAGCACGCGAAGCGGGTCAAAAGGTGAACGTGAAGTCCGCCGGACCCCCGTTCAGGCTGTTGCGCAGCTGCCATTCGCGGGTGCCGCCGACGATCCGCACGACGCCGATCGTGTCGATGCCGTCGCCGTTCCAGTCGCCGGTGAGCTGACAGTCGGTCTTGCCGTTGCCGAAGGTGAAGTTCCGGTTGGCACTTCCGGCGCTCGCGCTGTCGCGGAGCTTCCACTCCAGCCCGGTCGCGCGGTGCGTGGACCCGATGCCGTCCCCGTTCTTCCCGTCCCAGTCACCGGTCTGCGGCCCGTCGCCCTTCGCGCCGTGGCTGAAGATCGCGAACGGCGACCCGGCGTCGGGTGTCTGGCGCAGCTGCCACTGCAGGTTGTTGCCCGAGTTGCGCACGGCCCCGATGCCGTCCGGCCCCTTGCCGTCCCAGTTGCCGGTCACCGGGATGTCGGCCGCGCTGGTGCCGAACGAGAAGTCGGCGTCCGGAGCACCGAGCTCCAGTTTGTTCTTGAGCTGCCAGCGCAGGTTCTTCGCGGTGTTGAGCACGGCCCCGACGCCGTCCCCGCTCCTGCCGTCCCAGTCGCCGACGACCGGCATGGCGCCCTTGGGCCCGAACGAGAACTGGACGTCGGCGGCGCCGGAGCCGGGATCGTTGCGCAGGAACCACTCCAGCCCCGCGTCGGACTCCTGCACGATGCCGGGCCCGTCGACGCCGTCACCGTCCCAGTCGCCGCTGATCATCCACTGGTTGCCGAACCTGCAGAGACTGCTGAACGTGCTCACGTCGTCGGCCGGGGTGGGCGCGATGAGGATCATGGCCAGGATCAATGCTTTCATGGCCCTCATCAGAGCGCGTCTCAAGCGTCTTGCTTGGAGCTCTGGACGTAGGTGACACCCCGTCACGCGTACGGCCGAAGCCGTTCGGTGCCGTCTCATGTGGATTCAGAATGCGGCCTGGGGAAACTCCCATCAGACTCGCACAGTTGGGAGGTGGCGGCCGATGATCCCGCATCACACGCTGACCGGCCCGGACGACGCTCCGGTGCTGGTGCTGGGCAACGCACTCGGCACGACCACCGAGCTGTGGCGCGAGTTCTCGCCGCCGTTCCGGTTGCTGCGCTTCGACCACCGCGGGCACGGACTCTCGAACGCCGTGCCGGGCCCGTGTTCCATCGAGGCGCTGGCCGGCGACGTCGTGGAGCTGCTGGACCACTTGGGACTGCGCCAGGTGTACTACTGCGGCGTGTCACTCGGCGGCATGGTCGGCATGTGGCTCGCGGCGCACACCGATCGCGTTTCGCGGCTGGCGCTCGTGTGCACGGCGGCCTGGTATCCGGACAAGACCATGTGGGACGAACGGATTTCGCTCATCCGTTCGCTCGGGATGGAGCCGGCCGCGGACGGGATCGTGTCGCGCTGGTTCACGCCCTCGTTCTCGCCCGCGGTGGTCTCGCACTTCCGCTCGGAACTGCTGAAGGTCGACGTGCCGTCGTACCTGGCTTGTGCCGAGGCGATTCGGGACATGGACCTGCGCGCGGACCTGGCGAAGATCGACGTGCCGACCGTGGTGATCGCGGCGGCGCAGGACCACGCGACGCCGCCGGACGTGGTGCGGCACATCGCGGACGAGCTGCGCGACTCGGATCTCTACATCGTCGGGGATGCCGCGCATCTGGCCGTGGTCGAGGCACCGAGAACGATCTCGGTGATCCTCGACGGGCACTTCGGCACGGACTAGACCAGCCAGTTGACCAACGCGCGCCAGGCGGGAGTGGAGAACGCGAGCGCGGGACCTGTCGCGTTCTTGGAGTCCCGCACGAGGGCGTCCTGCGCGAGTGACACCTCCACGCAGTCGTCGTCGATCGTGCCACCGCTGTAGGTGCTCTTACGCCAGGTCCGGCATTGGGGCATGAGGTTCCTCCCGCAGTTCGCTGACGTACTCCATCAGCATCCTCCGAGATTGTTCCTCATCCAAGGCGACGGCATCCAAGCGCTCGAACACCTTCCGTGTCCGCTCGACGGCGGAGGTGTCCTGCGCGAAGACCTTGGCGGTGTCCGTGGAGCTGAAGACCACCGGGGATGCCTTCTTGAACTCGTACAGCGTGCACTTCGACAGCAGGGCCGTTTTCCTGTCGCTGGCAGGAACCACCCGCAGCACGTGTGTTTTGAAGAGCAGACGCAGGTACTGTTCCTCCATCAACTTGGCGTCGCCGAGCCGCGTCTGGAGCGCGAGCTCGTGGATGTAGAACACGCACTCGGGGCGGTTGTGCCGCCGCATGATCGCTTGCCGCTGCGCGCGGAACTCGACCGCCTTCTTGATGTTCTCCGGCGTCTCGATGCCGGTTGCGACGAAGAGTTCGTGCGCGTAGGCCTTTGTCTGCAGCAGACCTGTGATCCTGTGGATGTCGTAGACCGTGATCTTGGTGGCCATCGACTCCGTCATCGCGAGCGTGCGGAGGTTGTCCGGCACCTGGGCGAAGTACAGGTCGAACGCGTACCGGTAGCGGCGCTTGAACTCGTCGTAGTAGTCGTAGTCCTTGCCGCACGCTGTCAGGTACTGGATGAGGTCGAGCTCGTTCGCTCGGGCTTTGCCGTGCTCGATGGTCGACACCTTGCTTGGATCCCAGCCAAGTCGCGCGGCGAACGCGCGACCGTTTACGCCGGTGCAGGTTTCGCGCAGCAGCCGTAGTTCGTCGCCCAGGTCCCTGCTGTACGCGGTGGAGGTGATGGCCGTCATGACCTTGGACGCTAAGCCTTGGATTCAGTTCAAGGACCAGCTCGTTCGGGTGAAAACGGCTGCGGCTAAACCTTTTCGAGCGGCCGGTGCGGCTCGGGTGGCAACTCCACCCGGATCTCGTCACCGGGACTGACCACACCGCCGACGAGCACCACGGACATGATCCCAGCGCGCCGGACCAGCTCACCGTCCGCCCCCTTGCCCACGACTTCCCTGAGCAGCCCCTTCGAGAACCCGTCGATCTGCACGCACGGGTTGCGCAGCCCGGTCACCTCGACCACAGCGGTTGGTCCCAAGTGGAGCAACGTCCCGGTGGGCAGACCGAGCAGGTCGATGCCGCGCGTCGTGACGTTCTCGCCGATCTCGCCCGGCTCGACCGCGAACCCCTTGCCGCGCAGCTCGTCGAACAGCTCGGCGTGCATCAGGTGCACCTGCCGCAGGTTCGGCTGCGTCGGGTCGACCGCGACCCGGGAGCGGTGCTTGACCGTGACGCCCTGGTGGACATCGCCCTCGACACCGAGCCCTTCGAGCAGTGTGATGCTCTCTCGGACGGGCTTGGTGAACGTGTACTCCTCGCTGCGGCTTACCGCCGTGACAACCCCCATGCCCACGATTGTGCACGATCAGCGCGGAGCAGCTGAAGTGCTCCGTTCGGCGCAGCGATACCGGAAACGCGGACTCGATCAAGACGTCTTAATTCAGGTCACCGGATCGGGTCCCACCTGCGAGAACGACCACAGCCGTGGAAACGCTCCCACGAAGTTCCGGCAAGAGTCTTGACTAATACTCACGTCAGGCTGTTGACTCCGTCACACCTCGTCGGAACCGGTACCGAAACCGGTTTCAGAGGCGGCGGAAGGAAGTTCGGCATGCGTGTCACGATCGCAGAGGTCGCCCAACGCGCCCAGGTGTCCAAAGCGACCGTGTCACGTGTGCTGAACGGTAAGCCGGACGTGGACGCCTCCACCGCGCAGCGGGTTCGCAAGGTCATCGACGAGATCGGGTACGTGCCGAGTGCGCGTGCCGTGGGTCTGGCGCGGGGCCGGACTCGGACGGTCGGCATGCTCGCGCCGAGCCTCACCTGGCCGTGGATGGGCGAGGTGCTGCAGGGCATCGTCGACACGCTCGAGGCCGACGGGTACGGGCTGCTGCTCTACACGATCAACCGCGGGCCGGAGTCGCTGAACCAGTTCGCGAACCACGTGTCCGCCAACGCTTTCGACGGCCTGCTGGTGATAGAGCCGCCGGACACCCTGCACTACATCTCCACGCTCTACCGGGCGGGCCTGCCGGTCGTCATGATCGACGATCGCGGCTCGCACCCGGAGTTCCCCTCGGTGACGACGACCAACCGGCAGGGAGGCGCGGATGTCGCGAGGCATCTCGTCGCGGCCGGTCGCCGCAGGTTCGCCGTCGTCACCGGGCCACCGCACTTCGGGTGCACTCAGGCGAGGCTGGACGGGTTCCGGCTCGCTTTGGCGGAAGCGGGCCTGACGCTGCACCCGGACCTCATCGTCGACGGCGACTTCACCACCGAGGGCGGAGAGGTCGCCGTCGACAAGCTCCTCGCGAGCGGAATCCCGTTCGACGCGGTGTTCGCGCACAACGACCTCTCCGCGGTCGGCGTGCTCAGGGCACTGCGCGAGGCAGGCCGGTCCGTCCCCGAGGACGTGGCGGTGGTCGGCTTCGACGACGTCCCGGTCGCGGGACACACCGAACCCCGGCTGACGACGATCCGCCAGCCGTTGCAGGAGATGGGCGCCGCCGCCGCGCGGATGCTGCTCTCCACGCTCGAGGGACAGCCGATGCCCGACCACCCGCTGGTGCTGCCGACCTCGTTGATCGTGCGCGAATCCGCGCCCTGACCCACCTGCAACACCTCCACAACTGAACGGACCCGCCAGGCCACCGCACGCGGCCTGGCGAGTTCGCCGTACGTGTGGGAGAGCGCTCTCACACGCCGTCGTATCGGGAGATTCCCCCATGCGCAGAACAATCATCGTCGCAGTAGCACTGGCGCTCGCGGCGACAGGTTGCTCCTCCGGAAGTGCTACCAAGGCTTCCGGGGTGTTGACCGTGGGCATGCCCAACGGGCCGCTGACCGAGAACCACAACCCGTTCCTGCCCACGTCGGCGGCGGGTTCGCTCGGCTACCGGTACCAGATCTACGAGCCGCTCGCGTTCGTGAACAACACGCGGCCGGCCCAGGAGCCGGTGCCGTGGCTCGCGACGAAGTGGGACTGGTCGGACAACTACAAGAAGGTCACCTTCACGATCCGGGAGAACGTGAAGTGGTCCGACGGCAAGCCGCTCACGGCAGCTGACGTCGCCTTCTCGTACGAGATCCTGAAGAAGTGGCCGGCGCTCAACAACCGCGACTCGCTCAAGGTCGACACCGCGACGGCGACGCCGGACGGCAAGGTCGAGGTCACGTTCGCGAACCCGCAGTTCGTGACGCGCAACAAGGTCATCAGCGTGATGGTCGTGCCCCAGCACATCTGGAGCGGCGTCGCGGACCCGACGACCTTCACGAACCCGAACCCGGTCGGCACCGGTCCGTACCAGGTGAAGTCGTTCACCTCGCAGACCGTCACGATCGCGCGGCGTTCCGAGTACTGGCAGGACCTGCCGAAGGTGCCGGAGATCCAGTACACCTCGTACAACGACAACACGGCGCAGACCACCGCGCTGGCGTCGGGTGCGTCGCAGTGGTCGTACGTCTTCATCCCGGACTACCAGAAGCTTTACGTGGACAAGGACCCGAAGAACCACAAGCTGTGGTTCCCGGCCGGTCTCGGCATCCACGGCCTGTGGCTGAACAACACCGTGGCTCCCTTCGACAACCCGGCGTTGCGCGCGGCGATGAGCGACGTGATCGACCGCGAGGCGATCTTCGTCCGCGGTGAGGCCCGCCTGTTCCCGAAGCTGGAGTCGCCCACCGGCATGCCGTTGCCCGCCGGTGACTCATTCCTCGCGCCGGAGTACAAGGACGCGCGGTTCAAGGTCGACGTCGACAAGGCGAAGCAGAAGCTCGCCGCGGCCGGGTTCAAGCTGGAGGGCGACGTGCTCAAGGCGCCCGACGGCAAGCCGGTGACGCTGGAGCTCACCAACCCGTCCGGCTGGTCGGACTACCTGACGGTGCTGGACATCATCAAGAGCGACCTGAAGAAGATCGGCATCGAGGCGACCGTGCGCACGCAGACCGCGGACGCGTGGACCACCGACTTCGCGAACGGCGCGTTCCAGGGATCGCTGCGCTGGACCAACACCGGTGCCACGCCGTACGAGATGTACCAGAACATCATGGACGGCGCGGAGATCAAGGCGGTCGGGCAGACGGCCGCGGTGAACTTCGGCCGCTACAACAACCCCGAGGCGACGGCCGCGCTGGCCGAGTACGCGAACGCCACGGACGACGCGGCGCGCACCAAGAGCCTCGCGACGCTGCAGAAGATCATGGTCGAGCAGGTGCCGATGATCCCGACCTCCGCCGGGCCGATCGGTGCCGAGTACAGCACGAAGAGCTGGGTCGGCTGGCCGTCCGACGAGGACCCGTACGGTCCTCCGCAGGCGACGCTGCCGAACGCGCTGCAGATCGTCATGAAGCTGAAGCCGGCCGCGTAATGAACGAAGTCGCGCTGGAAGCGAAAGGTCTGGTCAAGACCTACAAGCGCGTGCGCGCGGTGCAGGACGTCTCCCTCGTCCTGCGCCGCGGGCGCGTGACCGCCCTCGTCGGCGAATCCGGTTCTGGCAAGTCGACGGTGGCGAAGCTGCTGGCGCGGCTGGTGGAGCCCACCGAGGGGGAGATCCTGCTGGACGGCAGGAAGGTGCGACGGGTCCGGGAGTACCGGCGCAAGGTCCAGATGGTGTTCCAGGACCCGTTCGCATCGCTCAACCCCGTCCACACGATCCGCTACCACCTGACCCGGCCGTTGAAGATCCACAAGCGGCCGGAGACGGTGGAGCAGTTGCTGGAGCGGGTGAACCTGCCCGCCGACTTCGCCGCGCGGTACCCGCACGAGCTTTCCGGTGGGCAACGGCAGCGCGTCGCCATCGCGCGAGCGCTTGCGGCCCATCCGGAAGTGCTGCTGGCGGACGAGCCGGTGTCCATGTTGGACGTCTCCATCCGACTTGGTGTGCTGAACCTGTTGCTGGACTTGAAGGAACGGCTGAAGCTCGCCGTTCTGTACATCACGCACGACATCGCGTCGGCGCGCTACTTCGCCGACGAGACGTTCGTGATGTACGGCGGGCAGATCGTCGAGGGCGGCGACAGCGAGTCCGTGACGCAGCAGCCTGCTCATCCCTACACGCAGCTGCTGATCGAGTCCGCGCCCGATCCGGAACGCGCGGTGGTGGCATTGGACGCACCCGTCGAGGAGGTCGCGGCGGTGTCCGCGGGCTGCCAGTTCGCGGCTCGGTGCCCGAAGGTCCAGGACCGGTGCTGGACCGACGCGCCACCCCGATCGGACGTCGGTGAGGGCCACTGGGCGGCCTGCTGGTTGTATGTGGAGGCGGCGGCATGACGTTCCTGCTGCGCCGCGGGTTGTTCTACCTGATCACGCTGTGGGCGGCGATCACGGCGAACTTCCTGCTCCCGCGCCTGCTGCCGGGCGACCCGGTGCAGGCGATGATCACCAAGCTCGGCGGTCGGCTGAACAGCGATGCGATGGCCTCGCTGTACATCCTGTTCGGGCTGGACGAGAAGAAGTCGATCTGGGAGCAGTACGTCGACTACTGGGGTGCGCTGGCCCGCGGTGACCTCGGGCTGTCGTTCACCTTCTTCCCGACGCCCGTCGCCGACGTGCTGTCGCAGTCGCTGCCGTGGACCTTGGGCCTGGTCGGCGTCACGACGGTCATCGCGTTCCTGCTGGGCACCCTGATGGGCGTCTACGCGGGGTGGAAGCGCGGTTCGTGGATGGACTCGCTGATCCCGGTGACGACGTTCCTGTCGTCGATCCCGTACTTCTGGCTCGGGCTGATCGCGATCTCGGTGTTCTCCGTGACGTTCCCGCTGCTGCCGGCCTCCGGCGGTTACGCGGCCGGGCTGGTGCCGGAGTGGTCCGGCGAGTTCATCGGCAGCGTGCTGGAACACGCCGTGCTGCCGGGGATCACGATCGTCGTGAGCTCGGTGGCGGGCTGGATCCTGGGCATGCGCAACATGATGGTGACCGTCACGGCCGAGGACTACGTGCTGGTCGCGCGGGCCAAGGGGCTGTCGCAGAAGCGGATCATGTTCGCCTACGCAGCGCGCAACGCCGTGCTGCCGTCGATCTCGGGTTTCGCGCTGTCGCTCGGGTTCATCGTCGGCGGTGCGCTGCTGGTGGAGATGGTGTTCTCGTATCCCGGCCTGGGCTACGTGCTGTTCCAGGGCATCGGTGCGAAGGACTATCCGCTGATGCAGGGAGTGTTCCTGGTGATCACGCTGGCGGTGCTGGTGGCGAACCTGCTCGCGGACATCGGCTATCTGCTGCTGGACCCGCGCACGCGGCGGGAGGGCTGACTCGTGAACTTCAAGACTCGGTTGGGCCTCGGGATTCTGGCCTTCTTCACGTTGATCGCCGTGATCGGTTCGTGGATCGCGCCGTACGACCCGTCCGCGATGGGCGACGACCTGCTGTCGCCGCCTTCCGGTGCGCACTGGTTCGGCACGACGATGACCGGGCAGGACATCTTCTCGCAGGTGCTCGTGGGCACTCGCGGGGTGATGGTCGTCGGGCTCGTCTGCGGTGTGCTGGCGACTTTTCTGTCCATTTTGGTCGGTGTGACCGCCGGGTTCCTCGGTGGTGCGGCCGACGAGGCGTTGTCGATGCTGTCGAACGTGTTCCTGGTGATCCCGGCGCTGCCGCTGATCATCATCGTGGCCTCGATGCTGCCGTCCGCGGACACGGTCCTGATCGCGGCGGTGATCAGCCTGACCGCGTGGGCGTGGGGCGCCCGGATCCTGCGCGCGCAAACGATGTCGTTGCGGCGCCGCGACTTCGTGGAGGCCGCGCGGGCGTCCGGTGAACGGACCTGGCGCATCATCGTGTTCGAGGTGCTGCCGAACCTGCTGGCCGTGATCGGCTCGGGCTTCGTCGGCACGGTGATCTTCGCGGTGATGCTGCAGATCACGCTGTCGTTCGTCGGCGTCGTGTCGCTCTCGACCTGGAACTGGGGCACGATCCTGTTCTGGGCGCAGAGCAACCAGGCTCTGGGACAGGGCGCTTGGTGGTGGTTCGTCCCCGCCGGCCTGTGCATCGCGTTGCTGGGCACCGCGCTGGCTTTGATCAACTTCGGGATCGACGAGTACGCGAATCCCCGGCTGCGGAAGGTGCGCGCATGAGCCCGGTGCTGGAGATCCGCGATCTCTCGGTGGACTACGGTTCGCTGCGAGCCGTGCACAACGTGTCGTTGTCGCTGGAGGCCGGGGAAGTCCTCGGCCTGGCGGGGGAGAGCGGCAGTGGCAAGTCCACTTTGGCCTATGCGGCTACCCGGTTGCTCCAGGCGCCCGGACACGTGCCGTCCGGTCAGGTGCTGTTCAAGGGGCAGGACCTGCTGGCGTTGACCGAGAAGCAGCTGCAGGTGCTGCGCTGGAGCGAGATCGCGATCGTGTTCCAGGGTGCGATGAACGCCCTGAACCCGGTGATCTCGGTGGCCACGCAGATCGACGACGTGCTGCGCACCCATCGGCCGGCGATGAAACGGCCGGAGCGCGTTTCTCGTGCCCGTGAGCTGCTGTCGCTGGTCGGCATTCCGGTGGATCGGCTGTCGGCGTACCCGCATCAGCTGTCCGGTGGCATGCGGCAGCGGGTGATGATCGCGATGGCTTTGGCGCTGGAGCCGGAGATCGTGATCATGGACGAGCCGACCACCGCGCTGGACGTGGTGGTGCAGCGGCAGATTCTCGGTCAGATGATGCGGCTGCGGGAGACGCTGGGCTTCTCGGTCGTCTTCATCACGCACGACATCTCGCTGCTGGTCGAGTTCTCGGACCGGATCGCGATCATGTACGGCGGTCGGGTGGTGGAGGAGGCGCCTGCCGCCGAGATCTACCGGGCCGCCAAGCATCCGTACAGCCAGGGGTTGCTCGGGTCGTTCCCGGCGTTGCGCGGGCCGCGGCGGGAGTTGCGGGGGATTCCCGGGTCGCCGCCGGATCTGCGGTCGATGCCGACCGGGTGCCCGTTCCACCCGCGTTGTCCTTCCGCCATGGATGTCTGCTCGGAGCGGATGCCCGCACTGGACGTGGTGGACGAGCGGCGCCGGGTGGCGTGCTGGCTGGAGGGCGTGCATGTCTGAGGTGACCGCTGGACTGCCTGCTGACTTCTTCTGGGGTGTCGCCACGTCGGCGTACCAGATCGAAGGGGCGTTCGACGAGGACGGACGGACACTGTCCATTTGGGACACCTTCGCGCGGCGGCCCGGGGCGGTCGTGAACGGCGAGACCGGTGACGTGGCCTGCGATCACTACCACCGGATGCCCGCTGATGTGGCGATGATCGCGCGGTTGGGCGTCGACAAGTACCGGTTCTCGGTGTCCTGGCCGCGGATTCAGCCGGGTGGGCGCGGGCCGGTCAATCCCAAGGGAATCGACTTCTACTCGCGGCTCGTGGACGAGTTGCTGGAGAAGGGGGTCGATCCCTGGTTGACGTTGTACCACTGGGACTTGCCGCAGGAGCTGGAGGATGCCGGTGGGTGGCCGCGGCGGGACACCGCCTACCGGTTCGCCGAGTTCGCCGGGCTGGTGCATGACGCGTTGGGCGACCGCGTGCCGACGTGGACGACGCTGAACGAACCCTGGTGCTCGGCGATGCTCGGGTACGACGTCGGCAGGCATGCTCCTGGCCGTACGAATTTCGGCGAGGCCATGTGGGCTGTTCACCACTTGCTGCTGGGGCACGGGCTGGCGGCTCAGGAGCTGCGGTCGCGCGGTGTGGCGTCGCTGGGCATCACGTTGAACATGGGCACGCACTCGGCCGCTTCGGACGACCCGCGCGACGTCGACGCGGCCCGGCGGGCGGACGGGCTGGGCACCCGGATCTACCTGGACCCGTTGGTGCACGGCCGATATCCCGAGGACGTGCTGGTCGACATCGCCGCGCGCGGTGCCGATCTCCCGGTCCGCTCCGGCGACCTGGAGATCATCTCCACGCCGATCGACGTGCTCGGGGTGAACTACTACACGTCTCATGTGCACAAGGCGACCGATGACCCGGCGGTGTCCGAGATGGTGTCGCAGGGACGACCGGTGACCGCCATGGGCTGGGAGATCGTGCCGGAAGGCTTCACGTCCCTGCTCGTGAGGTTGCAGCAGGACTACGGCGTGCCGATGGTGATCACCGAGAACGGGGCGGCGTTCGACGACCTGGACGTCGAGGACGGGTACGTCGCCGACGCCGACCGGGTCGCCTACCTCGCGTCGCACATCTCGGCTGTCGCGGCCGCGGTGCGGGCCGGCGCTGACGTGCGCGGATACCTGGCTTGGTCGTTGATGGACAACTTCGAGTGGGGATACGGGTACGCCAAGAGGTTCGGCATCGTCCGGGTCGACTACGGGACTCAGGAGCGCACGTTGAAGCAGAGCGCGCAGTGGTACCGGGAGCTGATCAGCCGGAAGTGACCTCGCATGGCTCTTGAGCCGTTGCCGAAGTACGCCCCAGCGACGTGGATCACGTCCGAATGCACTAGCTAAGGTATGCCTTAGTTAAGTTAGGGTTACTTTGGCTGCTGGTGCTTCGGGAGGATGCGATGGAACCGGTGTTGGACCTGGCCGGGATCGGCTTCGGGCCGTCCAACCTCGCTCTCGCGATCGCCGTGGAGGAGCATGCCAGGCCTGTGCGGGCGCGGTTCTTCGAACGGCAGGCACGGTTCGGGTGGCATCGGGGGATGCTGCTGGAGGACGCCACCATGCAGGTGTCGTTCCTCAAGGACCTGGTCACGCTGCGCAACCCGACCAGCGCCTTCAGCTTTCTGTGCTACCTGCGAGATCGCGGGCGGCTGATCGACTTCGTCAACCACAAGAACCTGTTTCCGCTGCGCAAGGAGTTCCACGACTACTTCGAGTGGGCGGCGGAGCGGGTGGGGCATCACGTGTCGTACGGGGCCGAGGTTTCGGCGGTGCGTGCGGACGGTGACGGGTTCGAGTTCAGTGCCCGTGGGGAGACGGTTCGGGCGCGGAACCTGGTGCTGGCCACCGGGCTCGAGGCGAACTTGCCTGAAGGGGTTGAGGCCGGTGAGCGGATTTGGCACAACAAGGACCTGCTGACCGAGGTCGACCGACTCAAGGATCCCCGGCAGGTCGTGGTGGTGGGGGCTGGGCAGAGTGCTGCTGAGGCGGTGGCGTTCTTCCACGACCGGTTCCCCGAGGTCGAGGTGCACGGGGTGTTCGCACGGTACGGGTACAGCCCTGCCGACGACAGTTCGTTTGCGAACCGGATCTTCGATCCTGCGGCCGTGGACGACTTCTACGGGGCGCCGGAGGAGGTCAAGCAGCGGCTGATGGGCTACCACGCCAACACGAACTACGGGGTGGTGGACGGGGAGCTCATCGAGGAGCTGTATCGGCGGGTGTACCGGGAGAAGGTTGTTGGGCGGCAGAGGTTGTTGCTGCACAACACATCCAGGCTGACGGACGTGAACGCGGACGGCAAGTGCGTGATCGAGTCGCTGGCTGATGGTGGACGGGTGCCGGTCGATGCGGACGTGATCGTTTATGCGACCGGGTATCGGCCGGCTGATCCGGTTCGGTTGCTCGGGGACCTCGCCGGGCATTGCGAGCGGGATGAGCGTGGGCGGTTGCGGGTGACGCGTGACTACCGGGTGGTCACGGATGACTCGGTTCGGGGTGGGATCTACCTGCAGGGCGGTACCGAGCACACGCACGGGATCACGTCGTCGTTGTTGTCGAACACGGCGGTGCGGGTGGGGGAGATTCTCGAGTCGGTGGTGCGGCGGGTGCGGCAGGCCGAGCCGGAGCTTCAGGTAGTCAAGTGAAGGGAGGAAGTGTCATGACCAACCCGTTCGAGGACCCGCAGGGGCGGTTCTTCGTGCTCGTCAACGAGGAGCAGCAGCACTCGCTGTGGCCGACGTTCGCGGAAGTGCCTGCCGGGTGGACGAAGGTCTTCGGTGAGGACGACCGCGAGGCGTGCTTGGCGTACGTGGAGGAGAACTGGACGGACCTGCGGCCCGCGTCTATCCGTTGAGGTAGTCGGCGAAGGTTCGTTCGCCTACCGCGCGGTCGGGGGTGAGGTTGCCGCCCGCGCGGTAGGCGCGGTAGGTGGCTCCGGGGGCTTTCAGAGGTACCAGCGTGCGTTGTTTTCCCGTTGCGGCCAGGTACGTGCGCGCGAAGTCGATCGCTTCGCGGATCTCGGGGCCGCCCATTTCAGGGGCCAGGCCCGCTGGGGCGGACTGGGCCAGTGCGGCCAGTTCCAGGGCGACCTCGGCCTCGTCCACCGGCTGGAAGCGGAAGCCCGGGACGAGCATCAGCGGGAGCTTGGAACTGCGGTCGAACATCTTGCGCAGCAACGAGTGGAACTGGGTGGCGCGCAGGATCGTGTGCGGCGTGGCGGAGTCGATGATCAACCGCTCGGTGAGCAGTTTTTGCTTGTAGTAGGGGAGCGGGACCTCGTTGCAGCCGACGATCGAGATGTAGACGAGATGGGCGGGCTTGGCTGCGAGTACCGCTCTGGCCATGGCCACCTCGTGACGGAACGAGGTGGCGCAGTGCACCACGACGTCTGCTCGCAGGGCGCCCAGGCCCTTGCCTCGCACCAGGTCTGTGCCGGTGGAGCGGGAGACTGAGCGGGCTCCCGGGAGCGCGGCTACCACGTGGCGGCCCAGCGCGCCGGTGCCGCCGGTGACTGCGAAGGTCATGCCTCCACCCTGACACGGTGGTAGTAGGCGAGCACGACGGTGCCGGTGACGGCGGCGACGGCGCTGATGACCAGGCCCGCTTGGGACAGCCCGCTCATGCCGGTGCCTTCGCCCACCAGTGTGATGCCGATCCAGGCGGCGACGATCGGGTTGACCACGGTCTGGCCCGCGACGACGAGGTCGGGTGGGCCGGCGGCGTAGCCGAGCTGGATGAACCAGGCGCCGGTCAGGAACGCCACGGCCAGGCCCGCCAGCGAGATCCATTCGACGATCGGCAGGGATGTGGTCACGTCCCGGACCAGCACTGCCACCAGGCCGTAGAGGATGCCCGCGCCCATCGACAGGGCGAAGGCGCGGATCGTGCCTGTGGTGAAGGTCGCGGCGACCACGCAGACGAGGACGCCGGCGACCACCAGCTGGCCCGCTTGCAGGGCGACTTTGGGGGAGATGACCGTGGGGACGGCGTGGCCCGCGGTGATGGAGACGAAGACGATGATGCCGGCGGTGGCGACGACTACCGCGACGGCCAGCAGGCCGGTCAGTTTGCGGGCGCGAGCCACGGCGATGATCGGGATGGCCAGGGCGTTCAACGGCGCCACCACTGAGACCGGGGCCAGTGCCAGGGCCAGGACCTGCAGGATCGCGCAGGCGACCAGGATCAGGAAGCCGTAGACCCAGCGTCTCGACGAGACCAGGCGGTGTGCCGAGGTCAGTTTCAGGCCTGGGGTTTCGCGGACGCCGGCGTGTTGCAGCATCGCGCCGAGTGCGCCGCACCCGGCCGCGAGCATCGCGCACAGGATCGCGACCCCGACCACGTGCCAATCGTACGCTCGCGCTGCTATGGTCCATTACATGAGTAACGAACCAAGGAAGTAACGCCATGTTCGACGACCGGAGCCCGATCTACCGGCAGATCGCCGACCGGATCAAGGCGGACGTGCTCAGCGGGGCGTTGCAGGCGGACGAGCAGGTCATGTCGACCAACCAGTACGCGGCGTACTACCGGATCAACCCGGCGACCGCGGCCAAGGCCTTTCAGCAGCTCGTGGACGAGAAGGTGCTCTACAAGAAGAGGGGGATCGGGATGTTCGTGAGCACGGAGGCTCGCGACATGCTGCGGACACAGGGGCGGGAGACCTTCTTCGGCGAGGTCGTGGACGCGATGGTGGCGGAGGCGCGGGCGATCGGCATTCCGCTCGCGGACGTCATCCGGCGGATCGAGCAGCACGAGAACGGGGGCGTGTGATGCGGGTCGACGTGCGGGGGCTGTCGGTGCGGTACGGGTCGGTGACGGCCGTGGACGACATGAGCTTCTCCTTGAGCGGCAACAAGATCTACGGGTTGCTCGGGCGCAACGGGTCGGGCAAGACGAGCCTGATGTCGGCGCTGGCCGGGTATCGCAAGCCGCTCGGGACGGTGACTTTGGACGGCGCGCCGGTGTTCGAGAACGCCGATGCGATGCGCCAGGTCTGCTTGGTGCGCCACACCGCCGATGCCGCGGAGAAGGGCGACAAGGTCTCGTACGTGCTGGAGTACGGGGCGGCGTGGCGGGAGACGTGGGACAACTCCTATGCGCTGGAGTTGGTCGACTTGTTCAAGATTCCGTTGAAGAGCAAGGTCGGCTCGCTGTCGCTGGGGCAGCGGTCGGCGCTGGGCGTGGTGGTCGGGCTGGCGAGCCGGTCGCCGTTGACGATGCTCGACGAGTCGCACCTGGGCATGGACACGCCGACCCGGTACGCGTTCTACGACACGCTGCTCAACGACTTCATGGCGCACCCGCGCACGATCATCATCTCCACGCACCTGATCGAGGAGCTGTCCTCGTTGCTGGAGGAGGTGGTGATCATCGACTCCGGCCGGTTGGTGCTGCAGGAGGAGGCGGACGTGCTCCGGTCGCGCGGCACCGAGGTCACCGGAAACGCCGCTGACGTAGATGAGTTCACGGCTGGGCTGACGGTGCTGAGTGAGAAGTCGTTGGGGCGCACCAAAGCCGCGATGGTCTACGGCGCGTTGGACGACTCGCGGCTGATCCGCGCGCGGCAGCTCGGGCTGGAGCTGGGGCCGATCGCGTTGCAGGACCTGTTCGTGCACCTCACCGAACCGGTCGGGGGGAAGCTGTGAAGATCTTCCGGCACCTGACGACGACGCTGGTCACGTACGGCGCGATCGTGGCCGCCTGCGTCTTCCTCATGAACCTCGCCGTGGCGTTCGTGATCTCGACTTTCGCCGAAGTCTCGTTCAGCGGGTGGATGCTCGTCACCGTGCAGATCGCGCGCTGGTTCGTGCTCTGGGTGGGCGTGTACACGATCCACAACGTGCTGCCGATCGCGGTCGCGCACGGACGCACCCGCCGCGAGTTCCTGGTCGCGGCGACCGGTTTCACCGCGGTCTTCGCTCTGGTGATGACGTTGCTGACGTGGCTCGGGTTTCTCGTCGAAGGTGCCGTCTACGCCGTGATGGACTGGAAGTCCACCCCGCACGGGTCGCCGCTCGCGTACTTCCTGATGTTCCTGGTGTGGAGCGCGGTCGGCATGTTCGTGACGGCGGCGTTCGATCGGTGGGGCTACGGCGGTGTCCTCGCGT
Source organism: Lentzea sp. NPDC006480 (assembly GCF_040611995.1). Classification (NCBI taxonomy): domain Bacteria; kingdom Bacillati; phylum Actinomycetota; class Actinomycetes; order Pseudonocardiales; family Pseudonocardiaceae; genus Lentzea; species Lentzea sp. NPDC006480. The sequence continues at coordinate 26,449 of NZ_JBEXPJ010000048.1, read as the reverse complement.
TGCCCGTCGGACTGGCGCTGGTGCTCGTACCGGGCGTCACGATGCCCGGCACCGGGGACATGCCGTTCGTCAGGGACCTCCCGCTCGCGCTGGGCGACGGCTGGCACGTGGTCTCGGTGTTCGCGTGGGTGGTGGCCGTGGGCGTCACCTGGGCGATAGGACGAGCCATGCCGGTGCGGACTAAGGCCCTGTGAGGGTCAGCTCGGCCGTGCGGTGCTGTTCCATCAGCTTGACGACCTCGGCGGTCGGCGGGTGGGTGATCGCGGCGCCGGCCGAGCGCAGGACCTCCAGCTGTTCGGTGAGGTGCGCGTGCACGAACTGCTTGCGCGCGTCCGGGCTGGTAGCGGCGAGCTGGATCTCCGCATCCGTTGGCATGCCTGGCATGTCGTGCCCGGCGTGGTTGTTCACGTAGGGCGCGTCCAGCAGTGTGCGGAGCGCGGCGAGCTCGGCTTCCCGGTTCTCGACCAGCGAGGGGTTGTCGTCGAGGGTCACGAGCTTGAGCGCCTGTTCGTCGGTGGCGATCGAGAGTTCGACGAACGCGCGTTCCGTTGCGCCGTAACCGTTCTGGGGTGGCGGTGAGGGTGGTGCCTGCTGGCAGGCCGTGAGTGTCAGGCCTGCCAGCAGGAGCGCTGCTATCCGTGGTTGCCGTCGTGATCGCACTTCAGCACCACGTTGATGCAGTTGCGGACGCGGCGTTCCATCTCGGCGCGCGGCCACACGTTGAAGAAGTCGCCGTGCATGGTTTGGCCTGTGCCGGAAGAGAGCCTCAGTCCGGCCGGGTTGCCGTTGACCGGGTAGCGCAGGACCATTCGCAGTTTCGGCACCGGAACCGGGTGCGACGTCGGACATCCGCCCGCCACCGGGTAGGACATGTGGGACTTGTGGTCGGCGCTGTCCAGGTCGCGGCCGTTCCAGCACTGCGGGAAGTCCAGGTAGGTCTCCAGCATCGTGCCGGCCGGGCACTCCACGAAGTTCTTGGACGGGTTGACCTGCCCCGCGTGCAGGCACGACCAGCGGGCGATGCTGTCCGCGTCACCGGTGGCCTTCGCGTTGCCCGCCACGATCTTCAGCCCGTAGGGCGTCGGCTGGATCGCGGCTGGATTGTTCACGCCCTCGCCCAGGTAGTAGAAGGTGATGCCGGTCGGGGCGATCTCGGTGTTGTTCCGGTACATCGTCGGCACCCAGTACGAGGAGATGTCGACGGCCGGGTTGCAGTTGCCCGTCTGGCCTTCGAGGGACTGCTGGGTGGAACGGGCGTTGGTCGAGTGGTTGCCGAAGAAGTCGTGCGAGTGCGAGGCACCGGCCAGGTTCGGCAGGACGATCGGGTCGTCCGGGAGGCGGTGGCTGAGCTGGCAGTCCGCGACGAACTCGGCGACGCGGACCGGTTCTCCTTGCGCCGCAACGGGGATGCTGAGGGTGGCGGCGATCATGCTCAGGACGGCGGCTAGCTGTAAGGCTGGCTTCCTCATTGAAGCTTTCCTCTCCGCAGCAGGATTGGGGAGAGCGCTCTCACGCAGGTCGAGCATGGCGCAAGGCAACTTTCGTCGTCAATCCGCAAGAAACGTTCAGTAGTACCGGTTTTCTTGACAGCGCGTGCCTGCTGCGTTGACGCTCAGGTGCGGAGGGCGCTCTCACGGTCCCGTTCTCCGGCCCCAGGAGCACACTCATGTCAGGAAGCCTTCAACGCGGAAGACTCCCGCTGCTCGTCGCCGCGGTACTCGTGGCGGCCACCATCACCCCGGCGCACGCTGCCGGGCCACTGCTCTCGCAAGGTCGACCGGTCACCGCTTCCACCAGTGAGAACGCGGTGTTCGCGGCGACCGCCGCGGTCGACGGTGATCTGGGCACCCGCTGGTCCAGCGAGTTCCGCGATCCTCAGTGGATCCAGATAGATCTCGGCACCACGGCGAAGGTCGACCAGGTCGCGCTGGCCTGGGAGACCGCGAGCGCCAAGGCGTACACGCTCAGCATCTCCCCGGACGGCAACACGTGGCAGGAGCTGCGCCGGACGACCACCGGGCCGGGCGGCACCGAGACGCTCGCCGTCACCGGCACCGGCCGGTACGTGCGGCTCGACCTGACCCAGCGCGCGACGCAGTGGGGTTATTCGCTGTGGGAGTTCCAGGTGTTCGGCACCCGTGACACCGGCAACGCCGAAACCCTGCTCTCGTACGGCAAAACCGGTGCCGCGTCGACGTTCCAGGACGACGGCGCGTGCCCGCAGTGCAGTCCGGCCAAGGCGTTCGACCGGGATCCTGCCACCCGGTGGGCCACCAGCGCGACGAACGGCTGGGTCGATCCCGGCTGGATCTCCGTCGATCTCGGCGCGACCGCCACGATCTCGAAGGTCGTGCTGCAGTGGGATCCGGCTCATGCGACGGCTTACAAACTGGAAGTGTCCGACGACAACGCGAACTGGCGCCAGATGTACTCGACCACCACTGGACGCGGCTTCAAGGAGACGCTGACGGTCAGCGGCACCGGCCGGTACGTGCGGATGTACGGCACGGCCAGGTCGAACGGGTACGGCTACTCGTTGTGGGAGTTCCAGGTCTACGGCACCGGCGGCAACCCGACTCCCGCGCCGCCGCTGCCGCCGAACCCGACGTTCCCCGGCCGGCTGGTGTGGGCGGACGAGTTCAACGCGCCCGCGGGTACGGGGCCGGACGCCTCGAAGTGGCAGCCGGAAACGGGACCGGGCGTGAACAACGAGCTGCAGTACTACACGAACAACAACAACGCCCGGCACGACGGCAACGGCAACCTGGTGCTGCAAGCACGGCGCGAGGTCACGCCGGGCAGCGCGTGCCCGGTCGACCCGGTCAGCGGCAGCGGGACGTGCCAGTACACGTCAGCACGCCTCAACACGCACGGCAAGTTCGACTTCACCTACGGCCGGGTCGAGGCGCGGATCAAGGTGTCGTCGACGCAGGGGCTGTGGCCCGCGTTCTGGTTGCTGGGCGCGGACTTCTTCGACAAGCGCACGCCGTGGCCCGCGTGCGGCGAGATCGACATCATGGAGCACGTCGGGAAGGAGCCGAACAACGTCTACTCGACGCTGCACGCGCCCGGCTACTACGGCGCGGGCGGGTTCGGGTCGCCGCTCACCCTCGGGCAGCCCGCGTCGAGCGCGTTCCGGACGTTCGCGGTCGAGTGGGACTCCAGCCACATGACGTTCAGCGTCGACGGCAACAGGTTCTTCACCGTGGACCGCAACCAGCTGGAGTCGACCCGCGGGCCGTGGGTGTACGATCACCCGTTCTTCATCATCATCAACAACGCGGTCGGCGGCGACTGGCCCGGCCCGCCAGGAGCCGGGACGCAGTTGCCGCAGGACATGGTTCTCGACTACGTCAGGGTGTACCAGTGATCGACGCGCGGGCAGGCGGTGAGACGTCGAACGCCTCGCTGACGGCCTCGACCTCGATGCTCGCGGTCTCGCCGGCGTTGAGCGGGATCGCGGGCACGAAGTACGCGTCGTTCGTGGTGCCGCCGAGGAAGATCCGCTCGGTGCCGGTCCACTTGTAGACCCGGTACTGCCGCACCGTTCCGGGAGCGCGCGTCCAGGTGAGCCGTGCCGACACCGTCGTGGTGTCGGTGCGGCTCACCTGCTCGACCTGCACGTGCGACGGCGCCACCGGTGACGTCATCACCGGATCGGTGACGCTGATCCGGCCGATCGACGCCGTGACCGGACCACCTGGCAGCACTCGCAAGGAGATCTCGGTCAGCGTGGCGCCCGCGTGCTCGGCGAGCGGGAAGACGCTGCGCCGCCATGCACCCGAGACTCCGCCGAGGTCGAGGACCTTCTCGGTGGCGCCGATGCGCAGGATCGCCTGCAGCCGGGACGGGCCGGCGCCGGTGCGGTGGACGATCTCGAACTGGCTGTTGCCGGTCAGCTTCAACGAGGTCGCGAACAGCCGGACGTCGTTGGCGGACAAGGGAGTTCCGGTGATCTTGAGCGCCGTGCCGCCGTCGTACGGGTCGTCCCAGTCCAGTGACGGGGTCACCTTGGTGCCGGTTCCGGAGACGCTCCACCGCCAGGTCGGCAGCACGTCCTGCAGCGAGAGGTTGTTCCAGGCCTGCGTCGACCGCACCGCGCCGCCGATCGCGAACTTCTTGCCGTGCCCGGTGTTGAAGTTCGTCACGAACGGCAGAGTGGTGATCGGCGTCAGCTCGGTGATGTAGTGCGCGATGCCCTTCCAGTTCGCCGTCGTCGTGGTGTTCGACGGGTCTCCGTTCGGGCCGACCCAGAACCGGTTGTCGCGCGAGTAGAAGTCCGCCGGGCTGGACGCCGACTTGAAAGTCCACTCCGGACGGTAGAAGCCCAGCGACGTCGTGTGCGGCTTGCCCTCGGGGAACACCGAGGTCCAGCCGACGCTCGTGTTGTAACCGTTCGCCTCGACGTCCACACCGGACGCGAGGTCGTAGGGGCTGCGGTTCATCTGCTTCGCCAGGGCGGCCGAGTTCGCCAGCCCCTGCGTGCTCCACCAGAAGTTCAGGAACATCTCGTCGGACTGCTCGAAGAACATCTTGTTCCGCGCGGTCAACGCGTTCTGCCAGGAGACGCTGCCGGAGTCGGTCATCGCGTCGTACCAGATGACCCGCAGTCCGCTCTTGCGCAGGTAGACGATGAAGTCGCGCATGTCGTTCGCGAGCTGGGTGTTGCCGCCCGCGGTCTCCTGGTTGAGGAACCAGCCGTCGAACCCGTAGTGCTTCGCGACCTGGATCATCTTGTCCGCCACCGGGAACCGGTCGCCCTCGCGCTTCACGAAGTCGCGGACCCACTGGATCTGGCCGCCGTACGCGGTCGGCGGGAGGAACACGTTGCCGATCACGCGGACACCGTTGCGGTGCGCGGCATCGGTGACGGTCGGGTTCGGCGCGAGGATCAGGCCCTCGGACGCGGAACCGCCCCAGAACACCAGTTCGTCGATGTACTGCCAGTAGTTCGTGGCGTAGTAGTTCATGTCGAGCGAGCCCTGTGACGGGTTGTTGCTCGTCGGCGCGTACGCCACCAGCGCCTGCACGCGTGCCTCGTTGGCATGAGCGTGTGCGTTGGCCGGTCGGGCCGGGGTGACACGCTTGGCCAACGGAACCGTGCTGCGGTTGTACCGTGCGTCCCGGTCCGTCGCCGGATCCCAGTTGAGGATCGTCGCGGGGTGCCAATAGGACGCATAGGGCTGTGCCGGTCCTTCTTGGGCGACAGCCTCGGCGGCTGAGGCAGGGGTCTCGGACAGCAGGCTGGTCAAAGCCGCCGTCGAGCTCAGAACGAGGAACTGTCTCCGAGTGGCCACGCGATCACCCTTGTGTGCCACGAGATTCGCCGTATACCGCCTCTACGGTGACTAGATCGGACGACAATTCCTCGATCTGCTGCGCTGTGTAACCGAGTTCGGTCAGGATCTCGGTGTTGTGCTCACCCAGGCACGGCGCCTGCCTCCGAACGGACGCAGGCGTGTCCGAGAAGCGGACAGGCGGCGGCACAACGCGAATCGTGCCCTCGGTGGGATGCTCGGCCGTGTCCAATTGAGACACGGCTTCCTTCAGTGAGGTCACGCGTCCGAAGGGGATGCTGTACCGGGAACACAGCTCCTCCCACTCGTCGGTCGTGTGCTCCAGGGCGAGCTCCGCCATCAGCTCGTAGAACGCTTCGAAGTTCTCGTACAGCGCGTCGGGGGAGTCGAACCGCGGATCCACCGCCAGGTCGGGACGTCCGGCCACGGTGAAGAAGTCCGCGACGTTGCGCGCGCCGTACGTGGCGATGCAGGCGTACCCGTCCTTCGTGCGAACCGCGCGGTGGTTCGGCTGCAACGACCGCGCGAACCCCAACGGGCCGTGAGCGGGCACGAACGTTTCGCCGCCGACGTGTTCGAGGAGGTTGAACGCCAGCATGGTGTCCGTCATCGGCACCTCGACGTGCTGGCCGCGCCCGGTCCGTTCGCGGTGCATCAACGCCGCCAGCACGGAGTAGGCGATCGTCAGCGAGCTGACCTTGTCCGCCAGCACGGTCGGCACGTAGTCCGGAGCGCCCGTGGCCCGCATCATGAGGTCCACGGTTCCGGACGCGCCCTGCACGATCTCGTCGTAGGCGGCCCGGTCCCGCAGCTCCCCGGAGAATCCCTGTGCCTGGCAGTAGACGAGCCGGTCGTGCCCGATCGACTCGTAGTCGAGCCCGAGCCGTTCCAGCGCTTGCGGGCGCAGGTTGGTGACGAGCACGTCGGCTGACTCGATGAGGTCGCGGAAGATCTTCTTCCCGCGTTCATCCTTGAGATCAACAGCGATCGACCGCTTGTTGCGGTTGAGCGCGAGGGTCAGCGAGCTCATGCCGACGTGCTTGTACGGGGGAGGCACTCGCAGCGAGTCACCGGACGGGGACTCCACCTTGATCACGTCGGCACCGAGGTCACCGAGGATCTGGGTCGCGTACGGACCCATCACGACAGTCGAAAAATCGATAACACGAATGCCGTCAAGAGCACCATCCATGTGGCCGAACCCTAGTGCGGCTACTGAGCGGTAGCGTTAACACCGCTGTCGCAATTGGTACCCCTGCAACCAATTGAGGTGGATTCGTCGTGCGCATCAAAGTCGTGCTTGCGGCGCTGGTCCTGGCGCTGATCCCAGGCACCGCAAACGCTGTAGCCAACCCCTACGAACGAGGCCCTGCACCCACGGCCGCCTCCGTCGAGGCCTCCAGAGGCACCTTCGCCGTCACGTCCGCGGCCGTCGCCCGCCAGTCGAACTTCGGCGGCGGCACGGTCTACACCCCGACCAGTGATCTCAAGTTCGGCGCTGTCGCCATCTCGCCCGGCTTCACCGCCACCCAGTCGTCCGTCGCGCACTTCGGCCCGCGGCTCGCGTCCTACGGGTTCGTGGTGATCACCATCAACACCCTGTCCACCTGGGACGACCCGGACAGCCGGGGCGCTCAGCTGCTCGCCGCCCTCGACTACGTGGCCCGCACCAACCCGCGCGTCGACGCCTCACGCCTCGCCGTGATGGGCCACTCGATGGGCGGCGGCGGAGCGTTGCGCGCCGCCACCAGCCGTCCGACGCTGCAGGCCTCGATCCCGCTGGCCGGCTACCACACCACGAAGAACTGGTCGGGAGTCAAGGTGCCGACCATGCTGCTCGGCGGCCAGAGCGACCCCACCGCCCCCGACTCCCAGCACTCGATCCCGTTCTACAACTCGATCACGGCCGCGCCGGACAAGGCGTTCCTCGAACTGCGCGGCGGCGACCACTCGGCGCCCCGCAGCGACAACGTGACGGTGCGGAAGTACACGCTGTCGTGGCTCAAGCGGTTCGTGGACGACGACCTGCGCTACGACCAGTTCCTGTGTCCGGCCCCGACGCCGAACACGCTCATCTCGGCCTACAAGGACACCTGTCCGCACGCGTGATCTCGTGATGGTGCTGTGCCGGCGCGCGACAGCCCGGCACAGCGCTCACGACTCCCTGGTGAACGGGCGGGGCAGGCCCTCGGGCATTTCGAGCGGCACGGTGTAGAAGCGGACCTCGTGGCCGTCCGGGTCGTGCACGTCGAGGAGAACCCAGCCGACCGGCGTCCTGATGACCCCGCCGTGCGCGACTCCGCGGTCGGTGAGGTGCGCCGCGAGCGCCTCGATGGCCTCCTGGCCCGGCACGCCGATGGAGAAGTAGTCGAAGCCGGCCGACGCGGCCGCCTGGCCGGGGTTGAGCCGTAGTGCCAGCGGTGGCCCACCTCTGGCGTGGTCCATCGACACGCCCATCCGCACGCCCTGCTCGACGAAGTTCACCATCAGCTCGTAGCCGAGGTTCGTGGTGTACCAGTCCAGCGACTTGTCCAGGTCGGACACGGGCAGCTTCAGGTGGTGGATGCCGTCCAGCAACGGTGCGCTCATGATCGTTACCTCCTGGTTGCAGTGAGACTGCACTTATGCAGTTAGACTGCAACATGTGCCAGGAGACGTCAACAGGGATCTGCGAGCGGCGCGGCGGGCGGACACCGAGGTCCGGATCATCGAGGCGGCCACCGAGCTGTTCACCGAACGCGGTTACGTCGCCACGACGCTCGCCGATGTGGCGAAGCACGCGGGTGTGGGGGCCCGCACGGTGTACGTGCGGTTCGCGACGAAGGCCGTGCTGTTGCAGCGTTGCCTGGACGTGGCGATCGCGGGGGACTACCACCGCGTGGCCGTACCCGATCGGGACTGGTTCCAGCAGGCGATGAACGCGCCGACGGCGGAGGAACGCATCGCGCGCATGGCGGGGATCAGCGGGCAGCTGATGGCCCGCACGGGGTCGCTTCTGCAAGTGGCACAACAGGCCGAGGCGCTCGAACCCGAGATCGCCGAACGTGCTCAGGCGGCGCGCGAGATGACGCATCAGGCCATCGGCGGCTTCTTCCGGAAGCTGGCCGCCGATGGCCTGATCTCCAGCGAGAACATCGAGTGGGTGGCGGACACCGGTGCGGTGCTCGGTCAGGCTGAGACCTACCTGCTGCTCACCAAGACCACCGGGCAGACGATTGAGGCCTACGAGTCGTGGCTGGTCGAGACCTGGACACGACTCGTAGGAAGCACTCACTCGTAGGCGATCGCGTCCAGGACGTTCAACCGAGCAGCGCGGATCGCGGGCAGGATCGCCGCGATCACACCGACGAACGCCGCCACCACCAGGTACTGGACCATGGTCAGCCAGGGGAACCCGATCTCCGAGATGCCCTGGTCCTTCAGCGCCTGCACGGTCGCGAGCCCGAGCGCCACGCCGACCGCGAGGCCGAGCACCGCGCCGAACACCGAGATCACCACCGACTCGACGGTGATCATCCGCATCACCTGCGACCGCCGCATGCCGATGGCCCGCAGCAGGCCCAGCTCGCGGGTCCGCTCGATCACCGACAGCGCCAGGGTGTTGATGACGCCGAGGACCGCGATGAGGATCGCCAGCGCCAGCAGGATCTGGATCATCAGCAGGACCGTGTCGAACTGCGAGGTCGTCTGCTTCACGAACGCGCTGCGGTCCTGGACGGTGATCTCCGGGTTGTCGGAGAACAGCGGCTCGATGCGCTTCTGCACGTCCGTCGCCGACGCGCCGGGCTTGAGCTGCACGAACGCCTGGTTGATCTGGTCGGACCGGAAGCCCTTCGCCGCTGACTCCGGCAGCACCATCGCGCCCTGCAGCACCTGCGACTTGGCCCAGATGAACCCGACCGTGTAGGTCTTCGGCTGGGCCTTGGCCAGCTGCAGGGTCACCGTGGTGCCGGTCTGCCAGCCCTTCTCGGTCGCGAGGCCCTCGGGGATCGCGATCTGGTCGTCCTTCAGCGGCGCGATGTCACCGGACAACGGCTTGAGGCCGAACATCGTCTTCATCGCGGGCACGTCGGTGACCGCGACGGCGAACATCTGCGAGTCGCCCTGCAGCACCCCGTCCGAGGCCCAGCCGAACGCCGAGCTCACGCCGTCGGTCTTCTCGACCTGCGTCAGCACGTCCCGCTTGAAGCTCGCCTGCGCGCCCTCCATCTGGCCCTCGCCGGAGATGATCAGATCGGTCTGCAGCTGACCGGCGGCCAGCTTCTCGATCGACTTGGTCGCCGACGTCAGCACCACGCTCACGCCGGTGATCAGCGAGATGCCGACCATCAGCGCGGCCGCGGTGATCGCGGTGCGCCGCGGGTTGCGAGCGGAGTTCCTGCGCCCCAGCAACCCCGGCATCGACCACGACAGCAGCCGGCCGATCAGCGACACCATCGGCTTGGACAGCAACGGTGTCAGCAACGCGACACCGACGAACGCCACCAGGATGCCGCCGAAGATCAACGTCAGTGACTGCTGCCGGAACCCGAAGAGCAGGCTCGCGCCACCCAGCGCGGCCACGGCGGCACCGATGATCGTGATCTTCGTCAGCGGACGGTCCGGCGTCGCCGCCTCCCGCATCGCCGCGACCGGCGCGATCCGCGACGCCCGCAGCGCCGGCATGACGGCCGCGATGACCGTGACGATCATGCCCACCGCGAACGACGAGATGATCGCCGACAGCGGTACGCCGATGCCCGCCAGATGCAGGTTGCCACCGCCGAGCGTGCTGAAGATGTTGGCCAGCAACGCACCCACGCCGATGCCCGCGCCCAGGCCGACGATCGACGCGATCAGGCCGATCACCAACGCCTCCAGCACCACGGACCCGATGACCTGGCCGCGGGACGCACCCATCGACCGCAGCAGCGCGAGCTCGCGCGTGCGCTGGGCGACGATGATGGAGAACGTGTTGAGGATGATGAAGATGCCGACGAACAACGCGATGCCGGCGAACCCGAGCAGCACGTAGTTGAAGAACTTCAGGCCCTCGTTGATCTGGTCGGCCTGCTCCTTCGCCAGCGCGGCACCGGTCTTCACGTCGTAGCCGGAGCCGAGCTTGCTCGCCACGGCGTCGCGCAGCGCGTCCTCGGACGTGCCCTGCGCCGCCGTCACGGTGATCGACGAGTAGACGTCCTTCTTGCCCAGCAACAACTGTTGCGCCACGGGCTCGGTGAACGCCACCGACAGCTCGCCGCCCAGCGAGTCCCGGCCGCCCGCGTACTCGTAGACACCGGTGATCTTGAAGGTCTTCTTGGGCTCCAGCGTGAGCAGCGCGATGTCGTCGCCCACTTTGAAGTCGCCGGTCTTGGCGAGGTACGCGCCGACCACGACCTCGTTGTCCGCCTGCGGAGCCTTGCCGTCGCGGAGCTTCTCCAGGCCGGCGCCCGTCCAGTTGGAGCCGAACCGCGGCGCCCCGGACGTGGTCATGACCTTGCCGTTCTTGCCGATCGGCCGCGCTGACCCCTGCACGTCGCCCACGGCCTTGGCCACGCCCGGCACCGACTTCACGTCGGCGATCGCCTGGGGCGTCAGCGGTTCGGGCTGCTTGCCCTTCTCCTGGTGCGGCGACACCGAAACGTCCACATTGGCGTAAGCCGACGAGAACAAGTCGGTGAACGAACGCTGCAGCGTGTCGGTCAGCACGAACGAACCGGACACGAACATCACGCCCAGCACCACCGCGAGCGCGGACAGCACCAGCCGGAGCTTGCGCGACAGCAAGCTCTTGATGGTCGCCTTAAACATGGCGGCTACCACTGCTTTCGATCACCTTGACGGAGTCGAGGTGCTTCATGGTGTCCAGGACCTCTTCGGCGGACGGCGCCAGCAGCTCGCGGACGACGTGGCCGTCCTTGAGGAAGATGACGCGGTCGGCGTACGAAGCGGCGTTCGGGTCGTGCGTGACCATCACGATCGTCTGCCCGAACTCGCGGGCGGACCGCTGCAGGAAGCCCAGCACCTCGGCGCCGGACTGCGAGTCCAGGTTGCCGGTCGGCTCGTCCGCGAACACGACGTCGGGCCGCGACACCAGCGCCCGCGCGCACGCCACGCGCTGCTGCTGACCACCCGAGAGCTGTGTCGGCCGGTGGGTCAGCCTGTCCCTCAGACCCACCGTGTCGACGACGACGTCGAACCAAGCCCTGTCGATCTTCTTGCCGCCGATCGAGAGCGGCAGCGTGATGTTCTCCTCCGCGGTCAGCGTCGGCAGCAGGTTGAACTGCTGGAAGATGAAACCGACCTTGTCGCGCCGCAGCTCAGTGAGACCGCGGTCCTTCAGCCCGGTGACCTTCGTGTCTCCGATCCACACCTCGCCGCGGGTCACGTCGTCCAGCCCCGCGAGGCAGTGCATCAACGTCGACTTGCCCGAACCCGACGGCCCCATGATCGCCGTGAAGCGGGACCTCTCCAGCTCGACGCTCACCCCCGCGAGCGCGGTCACGGCAGCGTCGCCGGACCCGTATTCCTTCCACACGTCGACGGCTCTCGCCGCGACACCTTCGGACGCGCTCACTCTCGTTCCCCTCCTGTGGGCCTTTGTGCGCACCATCTTCGGCGACGCCAGCACACCGAAGGGTCAGGTTCTCCCCTGAGAGAACCCTGAAACCAGTGTGCACCTACCCCCGAGAGGACACGCTGAGAAACCTCTCAGCTTCACCGCGTGTGCGTCGTGCCGTGGTGGCGAGGAGAACGGTATTTCACTGCGGCGACAGCGTCTTGACACTTCCGGATCCGATTCGGTCAACTTCCGTCGCGATCGGAGGAACGCATCAGTCCTCAATGGATTCCAAGACGGGTGGGCTCCACCACGCGCAGTCCCGCACGGACCGCGTTCTCGGTGAGCCACGTGACGAGTCCGTCACCGTACGCACTCGCCGGCCGGATCCAGTCGTACATCCGCCGCGCGAACGAAGAGTTGAACGCGATCACGTCGTCCAGGACGAGCGTCGGGTCCTCCTCGGTGGCGACGTCCCGGAAGCCACCGAAGAGAACCCGACTCGCACCCAACTCACGGGCTTTGTCCGCCACCCCGAAAAAAGCCGACCCGCGCCCGTGTGCGCGCACCACCAGCTGATGCGCCCGGAAGTCGGTGTCGAGGAACTCATCGGCGTACGTGCCGTCATCGGCCAGCACCAGCACGTTCGTGCCGTCGGGGAGCGCCCCGACCTGCCCAGGATGCGTGATGCCGATGACGTTGATGCCCACGAAGCCGATCCTCGCGGAGTTGTGTTAACCCTCGGCAGCGCTGGCGTTAAACAAGTTTCGGCAGTACTTCCGCGCCGAACACGCGGATCGTCTCGACGACCGATTCGGGCGGCATGCCCCCGATGTCCACCATCACCAGATGCGTGTCGATGGTCAGCAGCTCGGCCAGCGCGTTCAGCCGGTCCGCCACCTCGTCCGGCGTCCCGCACACCGCCGCGCCGTCCATGATCGCGTCCACGTCGATGTCGCCGTCGCCGCGCCACGGGTCCGCGAACCGCGCGTACTCGGCGAGGTGCGGCCGCCAGCGTTCGCGAGCGTCTTCGTGCGCCACGAACACATGGCTCGGCACGCCGACGCGCCCAAGGGGAAACCGTTCGCGGTACCGCTGCACGACGTCCGCGTAGATCGACGGGTCCCGCAGCGTCGACGGCAGCATCAGCGGCATCTGCAACTCGGCCCCGAGATCGGCCGACACCGCCGACCCGGACCCGATCCACACGGTCGGTCGTGGCGTCTGCACCGGGCGTGGCGTCGTGGTCACGTGGGAGAGCGGGCCGCGGAACCTGCCGTCCCAGCTCACCTCCGGCTCCTCCAGCAGCTTGATGAGCAACCGCAGGTGCTCCTCGAACCGTTCCCGCAGCTGGCCCGGCTGCACCCCGAACGCCGCGTCCGTCTGCTGGTCGACCCCGCGCGCCACGATCAGCTCGGCGCGGCCGTTGGACAGCACGTCCAGCGTCGCCAGCGACTCCGCCACGAGCACCGGGTCGCGGTGGGCCAGCAAGGTCACGCCGGTCGAGAGCTTCAGCGTGGACGTCCGCGCCGCCACGCCCGCGAGCAGCAGTTCGGGTGCGGACACGATGTAGCGGGTGAAGTGGTGCTCGCCGATCGCGACGCCCGCGAACCCCGCCTCCTCGGCCACGACCGCCTGCTCCACCATCGCCCGCAGCCGGTCGGCCTGGGACACCTCCTCGCCCGTGCACGGGTTGGGCAAGTGGTCACCCAGGATCAGGAGGTAGACGTCCATGCGGGCCATTTTCCCTCTTCCGAGGCAAGATGGTTGACGTGGTCACCAACAACGAGGCCGAGAGCCGCTACGAGGTTCACGTCGACGGCGCGCTCGCCGGGTTCCTGGAGTACCGGATGATCGGGGACGTCATCGCCCTCGTGCACACCGAGGTCGACGAGGCCTACGCCGGGCAGGGGCTCGCGGGGCAGCTCGCGAAGTTCGCCCTGGATGACGCCATCGCCCGTGATATCAAGGTTTCGCCGCTGTGCCCGTTTGTGGCGAAGTACATCGACAAGCACCCCGAATACCGTGTTACCGTGCGGTAATTAGTTGCCATCGCTAACAATGAGGTGGGCGAGCGTGTGGAGTGAACCGGGCGCGTTCGAGGTGGCACCAGGAGTGCACCGGATCCCGCTGCCGCTGCCGAACGACGGCCTGCGCGCGGTCAACGTGTACGCGATCGAGGACGGCGACGGGCTGGTGCTCGTCGACTCCGGCTGGGCGCTGGACGAGGCCCGTGACCAGCTGGAAGCCGCGCTCGGCACGCTGAACAAGGGCTTCGAGGACATCAAGAGGTTCCTCGTCACGCACGTGCACCGCGACCACTTCACCATGGCCGTGGCGCTGCGCAGAATGTTCGGCAGCAAGATCGCGCTCGGCCTCGGCGAGCAGCCGTCACTGCGGCACATCCTGCACGGTCAGGAGGACCAGCACGTCGCCGACCTGCGCAAATGGGGTGCGGGCGAGCTGGCTGAGACGTGGATCAAGATCATGCACCACGTCAACCGCGACGACGCCCTGCGGGACTACGAAGAGCCGGACGAGTGGCTCGAACGCAGCACCGTCGAGCTCGAACACCGCACGCTCGAGGTCATCCCGACGCCCGGCCACACCCGCGGCCACGTCGTGTTCGTCGACCACACCGCGAAGGTGCTGTTCTCCGGCGACCACGTGCTGCCGCACATCACCCCGTCCATCGGCTTCGAGCCGCTGCGGCCAGAACTGCCGCTCGGCGACTACATGACGTCGTTGAAACTCACCCGCGAACTGCCGGACCTCACGCTGCTGCCCGCGCACGGGCCGGTGACGGACAGTTCGCACGCCCGCGTCGATGAGCTGCTGCACCACCACGAGCAGCGCCTGGAGGAGATCCTCAAGGCGGTCAGCGGCAGCGCGTTCGAGACCGCGCGCAAGATCGGCTGGACCCGCCGTCAGCGCCGGTTCGACGACCTCGACATGTTCAACCAGGTGCTGGCGATCGGTGAGACGGCCGCGCACCTCGACGTTCTGGTCGAACGTGGTGAATTGACCCGAACGGTGAACGCCGGCGTGCTCGAATACCAGAGTGACACCGCTTGAGCTGGCCGCCTGGACCTGGAGAATGCCCCGCAGAGGCCGGGGGTTCTGGTTCTCGCTGGCGATCGACGTGCTGTGGCCGATCGTCGTGCTGTTCGTGCGCCTCAACGTGCGCGGCAAGCAGCACGTGCCCGGCAACGGCGGCGTGATCCTCGCGTTCAACCACCTGTCGAACTCGGACACCGTCGCGGCGGTGGTGTTCGCGCTGATGTCGAACCGGGTGCCGCGGGTGCTGGCCAAGGCATCGCTGTGGCGCACGCCGGTCATCGGCTGGGTCATGCGGTCCGGCGGGCACATCCCGGTCGAACGCGGCTCGGTCAAGGCCGCCGAGGCCCTGCGGCCAGCAGTGGAAGCGCTCCAGGCGGGGGAGTGCGTGATGGTGTTCCCCGAGGGCACTTTCACCAACGACCCGGACAACTGGCCGATGAAGGGCAAGTCCGGCGTCGCGCGGATGGCCCTGGAGGCCCGCGTCCCGGTCGTGCCCGTCGCCGAGTGGGGCACGCAGGACCTGTTGCCCAGGGGCACGGTCCTGCCGAGGTTGTTGCCGCGCAAGAAGGTCGAGGTCGTGGCCGGTGCGCCGGTGGATCTGTCCGACCTGTACGACAGCGAGCTGACCGCGGAAGTGCTGGACGAGGCCACCAAGCGGGTCATGGAAGCCATCACGACCATGTTGTCGGGCATACGTTCCGGGCGAACGGGTAGCCCGAAGGCATGACTGCGTTAGAAGAGTTACTTGCCGCCAAGGAAGTTTCCCGCCCCGGTGGAGCCGGCATGTGGGCGCCGGTGATCCCGCCGCGCCGCGGTGACGAGGAATGGGTGGTCCAGGCCGACGAGGACCCCGCCATCGTCCGTGGTGCGGACTAGCGTCCAGCTGGTTGCTTCCAAGGCGCTGGCTCTGCCGGCGTCTGCAAGTACCACCAACTCTTGATCAAATCGAGAGCGCTCTCGGTGGGCAACCTGCCTGATGTGCCGGTATGCGCGGTCTGGCTGGTTCATGAAGGGAACCTTCATGAACCTGAGGCGGATGAATGCGCCGTTCATGGACGTGGGCCGGGCCCTTGGAATCAACTGTCTAGACGCACTAGACGCGTCTAGCTACCCTAGACGGTATGACCCTCGACGACGAACTGCTGGCGGCCGCGCGCAAGGCGGGCACTGCCTCGGCCTCTGCTCAGGAGCAGGCCGACATCGCGAAAGCCGCGTACCACCACAGCGTGCTGCGCCTGCACCGCGCCGGCGGGTCCATGCGCGAGATCGCCGAAGCGCTGAAGATGAGCCACCAGCGCGTGCACCAGATCGTCGAGCAGTCCAAGCGCACCGAGAAGTGCTGGTTCTGCGGTCGCGTCGCCGACGAGGTCGACAAGATGGTGGCCGGTCCGGCGGCGCTGATCTGCAACGTGTGCGTCGCGCAGGCTCAGGTCGGCGGGGTCGGCGACTGCTCGTTCTGCAGCGAGACCCGGCCTGTCCACGAAGGCGCGGACGCGAAGATCTGCCGGTCCTGTCTGGACTTCAGCGCTGCCGTGATCAGCGCGGCAGCTTCACCACGGTGACGAAGAAGTCGTCGATCTGACGGACGACCTCGATGAACCGGTCGAAGTCCACCGGCTTCGTGACGTAGGCGTTGGCGTGCAGGCTGTAGCTGCGCAGTATGTCCTCCTCCGCCTCCGACGTCGTCAGCACCACGACCGGGATGTGCCGCAGTTCCGGATCGCCCTTGACCTCGCTGAGCACCTCGCGCCCGTCCTTGCGCGGCAGGTTGAGGTCCAGCAGGATCAGGCCCGGCCGCGGCGCGTTCTCGTACTGGCCCTCGCGCCGCAGGAACTCCAGCGCCTCGACGCCGTCCTTCACCACGTGCAGGGTGTTGCGGATCTTGTGGTGCTCGAACGCTTCCTGAGTCATCAGGGCGTCGCCCGGATCGTCCTCGACGAGCAGGACGTCGATCACGTTCAGCGATGGATCAGACATGTACTTCCTCAACGTCGGCAACGAGTTCGGGTACCACGGGAAGGGTGAACTCGAAACTCGTGCCCGAGTCCACATCGGTTTTCAGCCAGATCGTGCCGCCGTGGTACTCGACGATCTTCCGGCACATCGCCAGTCCGATGCCCGTGCCCGGATACGCGTCCTTGGGGTGCAGGCGCTGGAAGATGACGAAGATCCGGTCAGCGTACTCCGGCTCGATCCCGATGCCGTTGTCGCGCACGGCGAACTTCCACATGTCGCCATCGCGTTCGACGTCCACGTGGATCACCGGGGCCTCGGCGCCCTTGAACTTCAACGCGTTGCTGATCAGGTTCTGGAAGACCGCGCTGAGCAGGGACGCCTCACCGCGCACGGACGGGAGCTCGGCGATCTCCACCCGCGCGCCGGTCTCCTCGATCCGGTCGGAGTAGCTGTCCAGCAGCTGGCGCACGACCTCGTTGAGATCCACCACCGTCTGCTCGCGGGTGATCCGGCCGACGCGGGAGAACGCCAGCAGGTCGTTGATCAGCACCTGCATGCGTTTCGCGCCGTCCACGGCGAAGTCGATGTACTGGTCGGCGCGTTCGTCGAGCTGCCCGCCGTAACGCCGTTGCAGCAGCTGGCAGAACGACGCCACCTTGCGCAGCGGCTCCTGCAGGTCGTGCGAGGCCACGTAGGCGAACTGCTCCAGCTCCGCGTTGGACCGCTGCAGCTCGGTCTTGGCCTCGTCGAGCGTCGCGAGCTCCTGCACGATCCGGTGGCGCATCAGGTCGACGTCCTCGCCGAGCATGACCGTCTCGCGTGGACCGTGCGCGTCGATCTCGTGCCGGAAGTCGCCGGACGCGACCTGCCTGACCTGTTCCGCGAGGCCTTCCAGCGGCGCGATCAGCAGGCGGTACAACAGCAACGTCAGCCCGCCGATCACCGCGACCAGCAGCACGCCCATGCCGATCACCAGCCACAGCACGAGTTTCGCCGCGTGGTCCAGGTCCTCGCGGGCCTGCCTGCCGAGTTCGCCGATGTCGGCCTGCAACATGTCGACCTCGGCGCGCAGCTGGTCGAACAGCTGCTTGCCCCGGTCGATGTCCTGGACCGGCGCGGACTTCCGGATGCCGGTGATCGTGGGCTCCGCGTACTGGTCCCGCCACTGCCGCGACAGGCCCTCGATGCGGTCCACGCGGCCGTTGACGTCGCGGAGGAGGGCGTGCACCGAGTCGGCGGCCTCGACCTCGGCCTTGCGACCGTCCAGATAGGGCTGGAGGAAGCTGTTCTCGGTGGTGAGCACGAAGCCGCGCACACCGGTCTCCTGGTCGAGCAGCGCGCGGCTCAGGTCCTTCGCGCGGCGTGCGGCCGGCTCGATCTGGTCGACCGACCGCGAACGTGCGTCGCCGAGCGCGTCCAGGGCGAGAACCGTCGACGCGATGGCCATCGCGGTCATGGCCAGCAGGATCGTCACGACACCGATGAGCACCCTGCCAGCGGGCAACCGGTCGGGCAGTTTCACTTTCCGTCCCTCAGCAGCAGAATGGCCACGTCGTCGTCGAGCGCGCCTCCGTTGAGCTCCGTCACCTCCGCGATGACGGAGTCCATCCAGTCGGGGCCCTCGGCCAGGTGCCTGCGGAGGATGTCGCACAGCCGCTCGACCCCGAGCCGGTCGGTGTCGCCGGGTACCCGGCCCTCGATCAGTCCATCCGTGTAGCAGGCGATCGCCCAGCCGGACGGCAGCGGCACGTCCACCCCGGTCCACGCGTAGTCGGGCAGCACGCCGAGCGGGACGCCGATCTTGGACTGGGGCAGGTCGACGATCTGGGTGCCCACCAGCAGCAACGGCTCTGGGTGCCCGGCGAGGAAGTAGCGCGCCGAACGCCGGTCCGGAGCCACGGTGACCATGCAGGCGGTGGTGAAGATGCCCTCGCCGTGCCGTTCCGCGACCAGCACCTGGTCCAGCGTCCGCAGCACCTTCTCCGGCGGCTCGCCTGCCAGCACCAGCGCGCGCCACGCGATCCGCAGGCAGACGCCCAGCGCGGCCTCGTCCGGGCCGTGCCCGCAGACGTCGCCGATGATCGCGTGCACGGTGCCGTCCGGCATGCCCACGGCGTCGTAGAAGTCGCCGCCGAGCAGCATCCGCTGGCCGCCGGGCTGGTAGCGGACCCCGAGGTTCACGTCCGAGTTCTGCAGCAGCGGGGGAGGCAGCAGGCCGCGTTCCAGGCGCGACCGTTCCGCGGCGAGCAGCTCGGCCTCGCGGAGCTGGCGCTGGGCGTCCTCGGCACGGCGGCGTTCGACCGCGTACCGGACGCCGCGCAGCAGCAGCTCGCCGTCGACCTGGCCCTTGATGAGGTAGTCCTCGGCGCCGGTGGCGACCGCGTCGATGCCCTCGCGCTCGTCGTCGAGGCCCGTCAGCACCAGGATCGCGGGCGCGTTCGGCTTCTTCAGCAGGCGGTGCAGACCGTCGAGGCCCTGCGAGTCGGGCAGGCCGAGGTCGAGCAGCACGCACTCGGCGTCGGCGAGCAGGCGCTCCGCCTCCGCCAGGGTGCGGGCGCGCGACAGGATGAACGGCGCCCTCGCCTCTTCGAGCAGCGCCTCGACGAGCAGAGCGTCGCCATCGTCGTCCTCGACGAGGAGGACGCGCACGGTCTTGGTTCGCATCAGGTCGGACTTTAACGTTATTCAGGTGCGGGGTTCGCGCCCGACCTACCAGGATTGCGGGCGTGTTGATCCGTCTCGCCCAACCAGCCGAACTCCCGTACCTCCAGGAGATCGAAAACGCCTCCGGGGAAGTGTTCCGCGAGGCCGGCCTGCCCGAGATCGCCGACGATGACCCGATGTCCCTGGAAGCCCTGGCGGACAACGAGGTCTGGGTCGCGGTGGGGGAGCGGGGCGTGCCCGTGGCGTTCATCGCGGTCGGTGACGTGGACGGTGGCGTGCACGTCCACCAGGTCAGCGTGCACCCCTCACACGCGCGCCGGGGAATCGGTGCGGCGTTGATCGAGCACGTCAGGCGGGCCGGGCGCGCGGTGACGCTGACGACGTTCCGGGACGTGCCGTGGAACCAGCCGTACTACGAGCGGCTCGGGTTCCGCGCCGTCACCGAGACCTCGCCCGGCGTGGCCGAAATCATGCGCGAGGAGGCCTCAAGGGGCCTCGATCCCGCGACTCGGGTCGCGATGGTCCTTCTCCCAGCGCAGGTACGACCCTGACGCGATCGAGAGGCTGCTGAGCAACCAGACCAGCACGCCCGCGTCGTCGGTCACACCGATCACCGGCAGGAACTCCGGCAGCACGTCGATCGGCGACACGAGGTAGACCAGCGACACCGCCCACAGCAGCACCTGGCTCTTCGGCAGGTCCGGGTACCGGCCGCCGCGCCAGGCCTTCCACAGGCGCGGCAACGCCTTCGCGCGCTGGATCGGGTTGCCGACCGGGCCGGGGCCCTTCAGGGCGCGCTTGCGCCGGTTGCGCAGCACGCCCACGCCGACGGACACCAGTCCGAGCGCGATCATCACCCAGCCGACGAGGGCCGGGCTGAGCCCGCCGATGTCCGCGGTGCGGAACAGCAGAACGGCCAGGCCGGACAGCGAGATGAGTGACCCGAAGACGACCATCTGCGGCTGCTCCTAGCTCGGCTCCTGGAAGAGCATCGTCGGAATGGCCTTGTGGGGCTGCTTGAGCTCCTGTGGTTCCGGTTCCCTCAGCTCGATCACGGCTTCGGGTTCCTCAACCGGCACCTCTTCAACCTTCGGTTTGCGCACTGCTTTGACCGGAGCCGGCGTGGGCTGGTCCAGGGCGGCGCGCGCCTTGGAGATCCACACCTTCTGCATGGCCTCGTCCTTGCTCCCGGCCGCCGTCGCGGTGAGTCCGGAGAGGACACCGCGAATGCGTGGAACCAGAGCTGGATGACGCCGGATCGCCTGCCACACAGCGTGATCACCCGGTAGCCGGGCGGACACGAGCCGCGTGACCTGAGCGCGCAGCTCCTCTGTGGACAGATCGAGCCAGCGCTCGACCGCTGACGGGCCTATCGCCACGTGCAAGCCTCCCCAAAACGACAACCGCCCCTACAGGATCTCACGGATCCCGCAGGGGCAGCCCTCTGGTGCCGGGAAGCGTCAGGACGCGACGACCTCGAGCAGGATCTTGCCGCTCTCGTCCTGGATCCGGAACGTCGCGATCTCGTGCCAGCGCATGGCCACGTTCGCCTGGAGCCGGATGGTCTTCCTGTCACCCGCGACCGGTTCGGGCGCGTACCAGGAGGTGACCTGGGCCACGCGGCCCGTGCGTCCGACGGCGACGAGAGATCCCTTGGTGGGGCCGGACATGCCGCTGACCTCGATGTCCATCGAGGTGCCCCACGCTTCGTCGGAGGCGGTGATCTTCGTGAAGACACCGCTGTTCGGGTCCTGCTGCTGCACCTTCATCGACGAGTCGGTGGAGTTCTGCGCCACCGGGGTCTGCGACGTCGTCGTGTTGGTGTTCGGGGGTGCGGCCGTGTTGGACCCGTCATCAGTGCCGCGCACGACCAGCGTCGTGACGACGGCCGTCACCGCCACGATGCCGGCGGCGGCGGCCGCGACACCCTGGGCGACGAACCACCGGCGGCGCTTCCTGCGCGCCGACACGGCGTCGAGCATGACCCGGACCGACTTGCCGTCCGGGCGTTCCGGAGCTGTTCCGCGCAGCATGCCGCCCGCGTCGGCCTCGTCGATCAGGTCTGGCACCACCGCGAAATCGCGCAGGTCAAGGGCACACCGCCGACATTCGGTCAGGTGGTTCTCGAACGCCTCCACCTCATCGGCATCGAGGATGCCGAGCACGTAGGCGGCGACGTCGAGGTGATCTGGTGCCGTTGTCACCGCGTCTCTCCCCGATCGTGCAACGCGCGCCGCAGCGCACGGAGCGCGTAGTACACCCTCGACTTGACCGTTCCCGGTGGCACACCCAGTGCCGCCGCGGCCTCACCGACGGTGCGGTCCCGCAGGTATGTCTCGAGAATAGCCTCCCGGTGTTCTTCAGAGAGACCGTTCATCGCCTCAGCGACGACGATCGCTGCGAGGGTGCGATCCTCCTCGCTGCCCGAGGGCGACTCGTCCGAAGGGGTCAGTTCGAACTCCTGCGGACGGACGCTTCTCTTACGCCTGTCGTCAATGACCAACCGCCTTGCCACCGTGAACAACCACGACCGCAAGAGCACGGGGTCACGTTCGAGTTTCTCGGCGTTGCGCCATGCCCTGACCAGGGTTTCCTGCACGATGTCCTCTGCCCACTGACGATCATGGCCAGTCAACCTCATGCAGTGTCCCAGCAGGGCGCTGCCGAATTCCTCGTACAGCCGACGGATCAACTCTTCCTCGAGGGATCCCGGTCTTGGTGATTGTTCGTCTAACTCGCGTTGACGTCTATGCCGCGCCACGGGGGACATCCTTGCCTCATGAAGCGTCTCAAGTCGAGAGGCAAATATTCCTCACGAAGTTCGTGAACCGTTGCCGGATCGTGTCCGTACTCCTCGGTACCCAAGCCGAGAAAGGACCTGCCGATGCGACGTGGTCAAGCCATCACCGCCCTGGCGGCACTGGCTGTGAGTCTCACGGCGTGCGGCAGTGGGTCGACTCCTCCCGGAGGGGCGGCCGCTCCTGGCGGCCTGCAGGCCAAAAACGCTGATCTGAGCGGTGTGAACAACTACTTCATCGCGAACACCGAGCAGATGGGCTGGTTCATCACCGACGCCGAAGGACTCCCGCTCTACCGCTTCGACAAGGACGTTCCCAAGCCGTCCAAGTCGAACTGCGAGGGGGAGTGCGCGAAGGCCTGGAAGCCGGTCCTCGCGGACAAGACCCCGATGGCGACCGGCGTCGATCCGATCTCCATGGGCGTTCTGACCAGGCCGGACGGCACCAAGCAGCTCACCATCGCGGGTTATCCGCAGTACACCTACGCCGAGGACAAGGTGGCCGGTGACATGAAGGGGCAGGGGAAGGGCGGGACCTGGTGGGTCACCGCTCCGAACGGCGCCAAGATCACCGGCGGAAAAGCCCAGAACAACACGCAGAACAAGAGCAGCGGTACGCCGAGCACGTCCCCCACCTCGCCGGCCGGGCAGACACCGTCGTCCGCAACGCCACCGGCAGCTCCCGGCTACTGAGCCCACTGCTCTCTCTTCAGCCCCCTACCGACCTCCCTTGAACAACGAGGACATCAAGACGATGACCAGAGCCCTCGCCACCGTCTTGGCGATGTTGTTCCTCTTCTTCGCCGCCCCGTTCGCCGCCATGGCACAACCTGCGGACACCGGTGGAGTGCAGGACACCCCGTCCGGTCCGTTGACGGCGAACGACCGAGACCTGCTGAACAAGGTGCGTCAGGCAGGCCTGTGGGAGATGCCCATGGGTGAGCTCACGGCCACCAAGGCGTCGAACGCGCGGGTCAAGCAGATCGGCAAGATGATCATGCTTGACCACATGATGCTGGACAACCTGACGAAGAAGACGGCTGCCCAGTTCAACCTGACCACGCCCGACGTGCCGAACCCCTCGCAGCAGTCCTGGATGGACGAGCTGAACGGTCTCGAAGGAGACGCGTTCGACCAGGCGTTCGTCGCCCGGTTGCGGGCCGCGCACGGCCAGGTCTTCAACTTCATCGCGAAGGTGCGCACGCAGACCCGCAACGACGTCATCCGCGGGTTCGCGCAGGCCGGTATCGACGTGGTGATGAAGCACATGACGTTGCTGGAGAGCACGGGTCTGGCGGGCGATCCCGCCTTCGCCGACCCGCAGCCCGCCGGCGGCATCATCAACGCGACCTTGGCCTCCGGTGAGGGGCCGAACATGTGGGTGATCCTCACGGTCACCGCCGCGGGAGCTGTTCTCACAGTGCTCCTGCTCCGAGTACTCCGCCCGCGACGACCGGTGCGGTGATTCTGCAAGACCCCGTTGTGCGACGGGAAACGGAGGTGGTGTCCCAAGGTCAGAGGCACTCCAACGCGGACCTGTTCCCACCCGCCCGGCCCTGAAGTGTCCACTCCTGCACCAAGGACCGGGCGGGTTCCCGCGAGTAGTACTTTCCGGAGGAAGAGTTGTTGTCGAGCCAGATTCCGCTCCTGGTGGCCCAGGCGACCGAGTTCGACTCGGGCGTCAAGAAGATGGCCCAGATGTCCGCCAGGCTGGCTTACGTCCTGATGTGCGCCACCTTGTCCTGGGGCGTGCTGATCGCGACCGGCTGGGCCGAGAAGCTCACCGGCCGTGAGGGCCTGAAGAACGGGCACATGGTGCTCGCGTCACTGGCGATCGCGTTCGGCACCCTCCACGCGTTCGCCTTCTCCTTGCTGCAGGGAGCCCCGCTCAGCATCATCAAGCTGATCCTGCCGTTCGTCGACGGCGGCCTGCTCCGGCACGCGTTCGGCATCCTCGGCCTCGAGGTCATGCTCGCGATCGCCGTGCTCGCCTCGATGCGGCACAAAGTCTTCTACCGCAAGTGGTTGCGGTTCCACCAGACCGCCTACATCGCGGTGGGCATCACCGTGGTCCACTCCTGGTTCGGCGCCATCGCCAACGGCAACCTGTCCGTGCTGTGGCTCGCCGGCCTCACGATTCTCGTCCCGACCGCGACCCTGGCCCTGGCCCGGTTCCTGCCGTCCGAAGCGTTGGTGCGCATCGGCATGCTCGACTCCGAGCGCGGCAAGGAACCCGGCGTCGGCGAGGGCGACGCGATGGACGTGAGCGTCAACAACGAGAAATGCCACCGCTACGGCACCTGCCAGGCGGAGGCACCGGATGTCTTCCAGCTGATCGAGGACAACCGCCTGACCTACAACCGCCGACCGCCGGAGGAGCACTTCGCTCAGGCCCGGGCGGCACAGCGCGCGTGCCCGATGCGTGCGATCGAGATCAGGGAGCGAGTGAAGTGAGCGAACGGATCGTGGTCGTCGGCGGCGGGCTCGGAGGAGTCCGTTCCGCGGAACGGCTGCGGGAGATGGGTTTCGACGGTCAGATCACGATCCTGTCCGCCGAGCGGCACCTCCCGTACCACCGCCCTTGTCTGTCGAAGCAGATCATCACCGGTGAGTGGACCCCGGACGACTCGCTGTTGTCGTTCTCGGGTGACCTCGACGCCGAGTGGCGGCTGAACTCCCCGGCCCTGCACCTGGACCCGAAGAAGCAGTCGGTGTGGGTGCCCGGCGGCGAGGAGATCAAGTACGACGGCATGATCATCGCGACGGGCGTCGACGCTCGTGCGATGGGCGGCGCACCACGCCACGACCCGCGGGTGCACGTGCTGCGGACGTTGGACGACGCGATCGCGATCCGCAGGAACATCCGGCAGTCGCAGGGCCTCGTCGCCGTCATCGGCGGTGGGTTCATCGGCTGCGAGCTCGCGTGTTCGGTTCGTCACATGGGCCGCGACGTGGCTCTGATCGTGCGCTCGCCCGCACTGCTGGGCGGCGTCGTCGGTGACGACATCGGCAAGAAGATCACCGAGGCGCACGTCGAGCACGGTGTGCGGCTGGCCACTGGTGTCGGCATCAAGCACTGGGTGCGTCAGCCCGGTGGCATCGGGATCCACTTGTCCGACGGTCAGGTGTTCTTCGCCTCGTGCGTCGTCCTGGCGGTCGGCGCGTCGCCCGCCACCGACTGGATGCGCGGCTCCGGCCTCGACATCTCGGACGGCGTGCTGTGCGACGAGACGAACCACGTGGTCGGCGCCGAGAACCTCGTCGCCTGCGGTGACGTGGCCCGCTGGCCCAACCTGCGCTTCAACGGTGCCGTCCGGCGCGTCGAGCACTGGCTCAACGCCGTCGAGGGTGGTCGCGCCGCCGCCGAGAACCTGCTGGTCGGCCGCAACCACGCCAAGTCGTACACGCCGGTGCCGCGTTTCTGGACCGAGCAGTACGGCATGCGCGTCCAGGGTGCCGGCCTACCCGTGCTGGGTACCGACACCACCGACGTCAACGGACTGACCGGCTTCATCGCCAACGGCAAGCTCGTCGGCATCGTCGGTCTGGAAGAGCCCGGCAAGATCATCACGGAGACCCCGGAACTCTTCCGGCAGAACACCGTCGAGGAGAACCGGACGGTGTGGACGCAGCCGGCGGAACCCGCTGCCGCCGCCGTCCCGGAAGTTCTTCCCACCACCCAGATGCCAGTTCCCGAACCGGTCGCCGCCCGCGCATCATCCGTTCCCCCGTCCGTCTCGTCGTCGATGTCCCCGCCATTGCAGCGGCGGCGGCATTCACGCTCGAGGCCGGAGATGGTGCGAGTGGGCGGAGGACGCGCGAGGCCTTAACCAGGTCAGGAGGTATTTGCTGTCGGCACAGGGCAAGCGGTGACGAGCGAACTCCGACGTCGCTGTCGTGGCCAGGTGGCGGACCGATGGCGTCACGCGGCGATGCGCTCGATCCCGCGCCGGCAAGCTGAACCTCCTTCTCGTGCGTCACCAACGGTGTGGCGGCTCGGCGGGCTCCCGAGCCGCCACACCGGCCGAGGGCACCCAGGACCTGCGCGACCGGCTGGACGTGCCGAAGATCTTCGCGAACCCCGCTGCGAACGCGCCGAACACCGCACCCGCCGCGAGCCCGAAGACGGTCATGCGC
>NZ_JBEXPJ010000047.1:0-51929 GCF_040611995.1 Lentzea sp. NPDC006480 | reverse complement strand
CCGCGGGCACCGACGAGCTGAAGGAGCCGTCCGCCTGCCCCTCCTCGGTCACCGAGTCGAGCTCTGACCTGTTTGAATGCGCGCGGGGAACTGGGGACGGGAGACCCTCCAGCGCCCGTATTGCATCGGCCCCGCCAGTGGCGGGGCGCCCGTGGCAGGCACGGGCGTCAGATGGGAGGAACCGGCGATGTCGGAGCAGGACAGCACACCGGAGGCCGTGACCGAGACCACCCCCGCGGTGGAGGTCGCAACCGAGGGTGGAGTCGAGGAAACGCCGAAGGAGACCGCACCGCAGGCGGCGCCTCCGGCCGTCCCCGTGGCGTCGGACCACCCTGACCGCTGGGGGCGCGTGGACGCCGACGGCACCGTGTACGTGAAGACCGAGGACGGCGAGCGCGCCGTCGGGTCGTGGCAGGCCGGTGAGCCGGTCGAGGGCCTCGCGCACTTCGCGCGGCGCTTCGACGACCTGCGCACCGAGGTCGAGCTGCTCGTGTCGCGGCTCAAGTCCGGCGCCGGCGACCCCAAGCACGCCCTGACCAGCGCGAAGCACGTCAAGGAGCAGCTCGCCGAAGCCGCCGTGGTCGGCGACCTGAAGGCGCTGGCCGCCCGCGTCGAGCACGTGCTGGTGCAGGCCGAGGCCGGCATGGAGAAGGCGAAGGAGGCCAAGGAGGCCGCCCGCGCCCAGTCCGTGGTGCGCAAGCAGGCGCTCGTCGACGAGGCCGAGTCGATCGCGAACGAGTCGACGCAGTGGAAGGTCGCGGGCGACCGGCTGCGCCAGATCCTCGACGAGTGGAAGACCATCCGCGGCGTCGACCGCAAGACCGACGAGCAGCTGTGGCGCCGGTTCTCGAAGGCGCGCGACGCGTTCAACCGCCGTCGCGGCTCGCACTTCGCGGACCTCGACCGCCAGCGATCGGTCGCGAAGTCCTCCAAGCAGGCGCTCGTCGAAGAGGCCGAGAAGCTCATCGACTCCGACGACTGGGGCCCCACGGCCGGTCGCTACAAGGAGCTGATGGTCGAGTGGAAGGCCGCCGGGCGTGCGCCCAAGGAGGCCGACGACGCGCTGTGGCAGCGGTTCCGGGCGGCGCAGGACGCGTTCTTCCAGAAGCGTTCCGAGGCCTTCAGCGAGCGTGACGCCGAGTTCGAGGCGAACGCGAAGCTGAAGGAGGAGCTGCTCGCCGAGGCCGCGACGATCGACCCGTCGACGGATCTCGAGGCGGCGCGCAACGCCCTCTACAAGATCCAGGAGCGCTGGGACGCGATCGGCAAGGTGCCGCGCGAGCGCATCCGCGACCTCGAGGGCAAGCTGCGCGCGATCGAGGAGCGGGTCCGCGGCGCGGTCGACGCGCAGTGGCGTCGCTCCGACCCCGAGGCCGAGGCCCGCGTGGCGCAGTTCCGCGAGCGCGTGGAGCAGTTCGAGGCGCAGGCCGCGAAGGCTCGTGCCGCGGGCGACAAGCGCCGCACCGAGCAGGCCGAGGCCCAGGCCGCGCAGTGGCGTGAGTGGCTCGCCGCCGCCGAGCAGGCGCTGGCGACCCGCTAGTCCGAACGCCCGAAGGCCTCCTCTCCCGCGTGGAGAGGAGGCCTTCGCCGTGTTCAGCCCACGACGCGCCAGCGCTGGTCGGGCCGACCGGCGGTGCAGTTCGTGATGTGCAGCCAGTTGCCGTTGTTGTAGGAGCCGTCCACGGCGGCAAGACAGCCGCCGAACGACACGCTCGCGAACTGGACGGCGTTCTGCGTGCGCCACAGCTGCGACTCCGCGCCCGAGCACACCTTCGCGACCACGTGGTCACCACGCCCGTCGCTCACCGGCTCCAGGCAGCGGTTGACCTGTTCGTTCCGGATGCGGAAGACGTCGGCGCCGGTGAACTCGCGCACCCAGTGCGGCTGGTAGCTCGGGTCCGTCCCCGGCGGGTGGCGGTCCCACATCACGGCGTCGTGGAACTCGTTGTCGTAGAAGTCGATCGCCTTCTGGTCGTTGTCGGACGGCAGCAGATAGCCGGGTCCGTCGTTCGCCGGTTTCGGGTCCGCCGGCTGCTGGATCGCGGGCTGTTGGGTGGCCGTCGGCGGTGGCGGCTTCGGCGGCTGGGGCCTGGGCACGACGGGTGGCTGTGTCGTCACCGGGACAGCGGTCGTCGAGGGCACCGAAGCGAGTGGCGGGGTCGACGACGGCGCCGCGATCACGTCCGAGGGTCTCCTGGCAGTGCCCAGGTTCGAGACGAGAACGAGCAGCGCCACCACGACGGCCACGACCACCGCCGCGACGCGGAGCAGCAGCGGGCGTTTCGGCGGCGTCCCGTAGTTGATGTTGAGATCGCGGCCCACGGTGCCGATCTGGACGGCGGCGCCCTCGACGTTGCCAGTGGAGTTCGTGGCGTCCGTCATCCCAGTGCACCTTCCCGTTTGACGACAAAGCAATCGGGAAGGTGCGAAGTTTCATTACAGCTGGGGAGGCCGGGAAGCCGCGATCCTCACCCACTTCACCAGCAGCACGATCACCGCGATCACGGCGATGATCAACCCGATGCCGGGACCTGGTCCGATCGTCTTGTTGCTCGCGGTCGTCTGCTGCGACCAGATCGACAGCACGCCCGTCACCGAGCCCGCGAACAGCCCCAGCGTGCACACCCACGCCATGCCCCAGCGGCGGACCGCGAGCGCGAGGCCGGAGCCGAGCACGCCGACGCCGAACGCGAAGTACGAGAACAGCCGCGGCACGAAGCCGGTCGACTCGCCGAGCACGACGCTCAGGCCCGTGGTCTCACCGACCCACGGCAGCACCAGCGACACCAGCAACGCCAGCACGGCGATCGAGATCGTCAGCGCGCCGGTGCCGGGGTCGATGCGCCTGGCCGCCTGCTGTTCCACCGCGTCGATCTCCTTGCGCAGGTACTCCTCTTCGCTCACTGGGCCGCGCACCCGGACACGGCGGGCAGCGGCGCCGGGGCACCGAACGACGGCAGGCCGAGGCCCACACCGGGGGTCTTGGGCTTGATGCCCGCCTCGGAGCGGTCACCGGCCTTGGTGCGGCGCCAGGTCAGCGGCTCGCCGTCCGCGACGAGGTAGTGCGGGGCCGCGTACGTCACGACCGTCTCGACGACGTCGCCGGGACGCGGAGCCGTCTCGCCGGGCGTGAAGTGCACCAGGCGTCCGTCCCGGGCACGGCCGCTCATGCGGCGGGTCTCGGCGTCGCGCTTGCCCTCCCCGGTCGCGACCAGGACCTCGACGGTGCGGCCCACCTGCTCGATGTTCAGCTGGTGCGTCATCTCGTTCTGCAGCGCCACGAGCCGGTCGAAGCGTTCCTGCACGACGGCCTTGGGCAGCTGGTCCGGCAGGTCGGCGGCCGGGGTACCGGGGCGCTTCGAGTACTGGAACGTGAAGGCGGAGGTGAACCTGGCCTGCCGCACCACGTCGAGCGTGCCCTGGAAGTCCTCCTCGGTCTCACCGGGGAAGCCGACGATGATGTCCGTGGTGATCGCGGCGTCCGGCATGGCGGCGCGGACCTTCTCGATGATCCCCAGGTACTTCTCCGTGCGGTAGGAGCGGCGCATCTCCTTGAGCAGGCGGTCGGAACCGGACTGCAGCGGCATGTGCAGCTGGTGGCACACGTTCGGCGTCTCGGCCATGGCGGCGATGACGTCGTCGGTGAAGTCCTTGGGGTGCGGCGAGGTGAAGCGGACGCGCTCCAGGCCCTCGATGCCGCCGCACGCGCGCAGCAGCTTGCCGAACGCCAGCCGGTCGCCGAACTCCACGCCGTAGGAGTTGACGTTCTGGCCCAGCAGCGTCACTTCGAGCACGCCCTCGTCGACGAGCGTCTGCACCTCGGCGAGCACGTCGCCGGGGCGGCGGTCCTTCTCCTTGCCGCGCAACGACGGGACGATGCAGAACGTGCAGGTGTTGTTGCAGCCCACCGAGATCGACACCCAGCCCGAGTAGGCGGAGTCGCGGGTGGCCGGCAGCGACGACGGGAACGTCTCCAGCGCCTCGAGGATCTCGACCTGCGCCTCCTCGTTGTGGCGCGCGCGTTCGAGCAGCACCGGCAGCGAGCCGATGTTGTGCGTGCCGAACACGACGTCGACCCACGGGGCGCGCCGCACGATCTCGCCGCGGTCCTTCTGCGCGAGACAGCCGCCGACGGCGATCTGCATGCCGGGGTTCGCGGTCTTCTGCGGCGCGAGGTGGCCGAGCGTGCCGTAGAGCTTGTTGTCGGCGTTCTCGCGGACCGCGCAGGTGTTGAACACGACGACGTCGGCCTGCGCGTCCTCGGCGGCCCGCTCGTAGCCAGCGTCCTCCAGTAGACCGGCGAGCCGCTCGGAGTCGTGCACGTTCATCTGGCAACCGAACGTGCGAATCTGGTAACTGCGGGTCACTGCAACCAACCTTTCGTCGGGTGCAAGCGTAGAACGCCGCCGTGGCACGATGCGCAGGTGCTGGGACGAGTGCATGCCGCCGTGAGCCTGTTGACCGCCGCAACGGTCCTGACGGGCTGCGGCAGCACGGTCGAGGACGTCAAGCTCACGATGGCGACCGGCAGCGAGGGCGGCGTCTACTACCGGCTCGGCAACGGCCTCGCGGACATCTGGAGCGGGCGCCTCGGCATCGCGCGGCCCCAGGTCGTGG
This sequence comes from Lentzea sp. NPDC006480, assembly GCF_040611995.1. Classification (NCBI taxonomy): domain Bacteria; kingdom Bacillati; phylum Actinomycetota; class Actinomycetes; order Pseudonocardiales; family Pseudonocardiaceae; genus Lentzea; species Lentzea sp. NPDC006480. The sequence goes on along the minus strand of NZ_JBEXPJ010000047.1, from coordinate 47,312 downwards.
TGACGGTCGGGTCGAAGGACAACGTCACGCGGCTCGTGCACGACCAGGCCCAGGTCGGCTTCTCCCAGGCAGACGCGCTGGAGGAGGTCGAAGGCTCGTCGAAGCTGCGTGCGCTCGCCCGCATGCACGACGACTACCTGCAGGTCATCGTCCGTGCCGACCTGCCGGTGACGAAGATCGGGCAGCTGTCCGGGATGCGCGTGTCGGTCGGCGCACAGGAGTCGGGTGTCGAGATCATCGCGAACCGGTTGCTGAGGTCGCTGCAGATCACGCCGCAGACGACGCTGAACCTCGGCCTGGAGGAGTCGGCCCGGTGGATGACCGAGGGCAAGCTCGACGCGTTCTTCTGGTCCGGCGGCCTGCCGTCACCGGCCATCACCGGGCTCACCAAGTCGCTCGGGGTGCGCATGCTCGACCTCAAGGACGACCTGTCGGCGTTCCGTCAGCAGTATCCGGTGTACGGGACGGCGACACTGCCCGCCTCGACGTACAACCTGCAGTCCGGGCCTGTCATCACGCTCACGGTGCGCAACTTCCTGCTCGTCACCGCCTCCACGTCCGACGACGTCGCCGAGGCGCTCGTGCGGCAGCTGTTCGAGGGCCAGCCCGAGCTGGTCAAGGCGCACTCCGCAGCCCGCACGATCGAGCAGCGGTCGGCCATCGAGACGTCGCCGGTGCCGCTGCACAACGGCGCCATGCGTTACTACCGCGACACCAAAGTCTGATTTTGGCGCTGATATCCAATATATCAACCGCTGATATATTGGATATCAGACCGCAGGCAGCTCGATCACGACCTTGAGGCCGCCGTCCTCGGGTGACTCGAGCCGGACGACGCCGTCGACGCGCTCGACGACCAGCCGCACGATCGAGAGGCCGAGACCCGAGCCCGGCACGTTCTGGTGCGCCGGACTGCGCCAGAACCGGTCGGTCGCGCGGTCGAGCTCGTCCGGCTGCAACCCCGGCCCGTGGTCCGCGACGGACAGCGTGACGACGCCGTCGGCCCTGCGCGCGTCCACGACGATCAGCGTGCCCTCGGCGGTGAACTTCAACGCGTTGTCGAGCAGCGCGTCGAGAATCGTCTCGACGCCCCGCGGCGGCGCGAGGGCCATGCCGACGCGCTGACCGTCGAGCACGAGGTGGACCTCCTTGGCCGCGGCGGCCGCGTTCCACGCCGACAGCCGCGCCGCGACGGACTTGTCGACGTCCACCGGCACCGGGTCGACCGAGCTGGACTCGGCGCGGGCCATCGCCAGCAGCTCGTCCAGGATCCGGTTCAGCCGGTCCGTCTCGCTCAACGCCTCGACCTGGTGCACCTCGGCCTCGGCGTCGACGTGACCCTCCAGATTGGACAGCCGGAGCTTCAGCGCGGTCAACGGGTTGCGCAGCTGATGCGACGCGTCAGCGACGAAGGCCCGTTGCGCGGCAAGCACATCGCTCACGTTCGCGGCCATCTGGTCGAAGGAGCGCGAGAGCTGCCTCAGTTCCGGCGGCCCGCTCTCCGCTCCCACCGGCGGCACCGGCCGGCCGGACACCACCGCCGCGAGGAGCTTGCCCGTGGCGTCGTCCAGAGCCTGCACCGGACGCAGCGTCCACCGCACCACCGGCAACGCCAGCAGCACCGCCAGCGCCAGCACCAGCAGCGACGCCGCGAGCAACAGCCCCCACCACGCCAGCACCTCGAACCGCGTCTTGGAGGTCGGCGAGAACGTGATCACCGCACCCCGCACCTCGCCGTCGACCAGCACTGGTTCGGCGAGCACCAGCTGCGTGTCGCTCCACGGCATGAACAACGGCGGCGCGACCGGCAGCCGCCCGGCCAGCGCCTTGCTCACGAGGTCCTGGACAGCGGGCTCCCCCAACGCGATGTCGTTGCGCGTGGCCACCAGCGGCACCGTCGGCGCGTCGCGCGACACCACGGCCACGCCGATGTCGTACAGCTCGGTGTACCGCTCCAGTTCGGACCGCACCAGCGACGGCTTGCCGTCGATCAGCGGCCGCTGCGCCAGAGACGCGAACCGGCTGGTGTCGGTGAGCCGGTCGAGGAACAGCTCCTGCTGCTCCGCGGCCGCGACACCGCGCCCGAGCGGCAGCCCGAGCCCGACGAGCACCAGCACGATCAGGGCGAGCACGACCCCCAGCAGACGAGACCTCACGCCCCGTCACCCAACCCGATCAGGTGAAAATTCCGGAAATCTCACGACACCTGCCCCAACCGGTACCCGACCCCGCGCACGGTCTCCAGCAGCGCGGGCCGCCCGAGTTTCGTGCGCAGCGTCGCCACGTGCACGTCGAGCGTCCGGTTGGCGCCGGACCACGTCCTCCCCCACACCTCGGCGAGGATCCGCTCCCGCGTGCACACCGCGCCGCCCGCCGCCATCACCAGCGCGAGCACCTGGAACTCCTTGCGCGAAAGCGCGACGGCGTCACCCGCCACGGTGACTTCGTGACGCCCCAGGTCGACGCGCACGTCGCCGGTCTCGAACACCTCCGTCGACACCGACCCGACCCCGACCGGATCAGCGCCGCGGCGACGCCGGACCGCGTGCACACGCGCGACCAGTTCGCCCACGTCATAGGGCTTGACCAGGTAGTCGTCCGCCCCGGCGTGCAGCCCGAGGATCCGGTCGTCGATCTCCCCACGCGCCGACACGACGATGATCGCGACGTCCGACGCGGCGCGGATGGCGCGGCACAGCGTCACGCCGTCCATGTCGGGCAGGCCGAGGTCGAGCAGCACCACGTCGACGCCGGTGAGGCGGTCGAGCGTGCCGCGGCCCGTGGCCTGCCGGTCCACGTGGAAACCCCGTCTGGTCAGGGCGGGGACCAAGGCCTCGGCGACCCTGTCGTCGTCCTCGACGAGCAGCACGCGCACTTTCGCTACCTCCCGGGCAACCGATGTCTGCCTGTGACAGAGTTGAGACCCTAAGTCTTGCTCAATGTCCTGGACTGGTGTGGTGGCGGACACCTAGGTTTCCGCCAACGCAGACGACCCCAAATGGAGGACTGGATGACTGCCGCCTCTACCCCGCCGATGATTCGCGTGGCGGGTGTGGACAAGTTCTTCGGCCCGCTTCACGTGCTCAAGAACGTGCAGCTGGAGGTGCCGAAGGGGCAGGTCGTGGTCGTGCTGGGGCCGTCCGGTTCCGGTAAGTCGACCCTGTGCCGGACCATCAACCGCCTCGAGCCGATTGATTCCGGTCTCATCGAGGTCGACGGTCAGCCTCTTCCCGCCGAAGGAAAGGAACTGGCCCGGCTTCGTGCCGATGTCGGCATGGTGTTCCAGTCCTTCAACCTTTTCGCACACAAAACCATCGTCGAGAACGTGATGCTCGCTCCGGTGAAGGTGCGCAGGACGCCGGCGGCCGAAGCGCGCAAGACCGCGATGGAGCTGCTGGAGCGCGTCGGGATCGCCAACCAGGCGGAGAAGTTCCCGGCTCAGCTCTCCGGTGGGCAGCAGCAGCGTGCGGCGATCGCCCGCGCGCTCGCGATGAAGCCCAAGGTGATGCTGTTCGACGAGCCCACGTCCGCCCTGGACCCCGAGATGGTCCAGGAGGTCCTGGACGTCATGACGGGCCTGGCCAAGGACGGCATGACCATGCTGGTCGTCACGCACGAGATGGGCTTCGCCCGCAAGGCCGCGGACCGGGTGATCTTCATGTCCGACGGCGAGGTCGTCGAGGACTCCACGCCCGAATCGTTCTTCTCGGCCCCGAAGTCCAACCGCGCGAAGGACTTCCTTGGCAAGATCCTGACTCACTAGTAGTCAGCCCACTTTTCGAACGAATGGCAGGAGAAGGACGATGAGGGTTCGCACCCTTGCGGCGGTGCTGCTGACGGGCGCACTGGCCCTGACCGCGTGTGGCAAGGAGGGCTCCCCGACCGACACGGCGGCGCCCGCCGGCCTGTTCGAGGTGGCCAAGGACGTCAAGGTCGACGGCTCGCCCACGTTCGAGAAGGCCAAGGCGCGCGGCAACCTCGTGATCGGCGTCAAGGAAGACCAGCCCGGCCTGGGCTACAAGGACCCGACGACGAACAAGTACAGCGGCTTCGACATCGACATCGCGCGGCTGGTCTCGGCGAAGCTGGGCTTCGACCCCGAGAAGATCCAGTTCAAGACGATCCAGTCCGCCGCGCGTGAGCAGGCGCTGATCAACGGCGACGTCGACTACTACGTCGGCACGTACACGATCAACGCGGGCCGCAAGGAGAAGGTGGGCTTCGCCGGCCCGTACTTCGTCGCCGGTCAGGACCTGCTGGTGAAGAAGGACAACACCGACATCACCGGCAAGGACACGCTCAAGGGCAAGAAGGTCTGCTCGGTGACCGGCTCCACGCCGGCCAAGCGCATCAAGGACGAGAACCTGACCGAGGCCGGCAACGTCCTCGAGTTCCAGGGCTACTCGCAGTGCGTCACCAAGCTGCTCAACGGTGAGGTCGACGCGGTCACCACGGACGACGCGATCCTCAAGGGCTACGCGGCCGCCGAGGAGGGCAAGCTGAAGGTCGTCGGCAAGACGTTCTCCAGCGAGCCGTACGGCATCGGCCTGCCCAAGGAGGACACGGCCCTGCGCGGCAAGGTGAACGACATCCTGCAGGCCTCGCTGGACGACGGCTCCTGGCAGAAGATCTACGACGGCACCCTGGGCAAGTCGGGTTCGTCCGCCCAGAAGCCGAAGATCGACCGGTACTGACGGTTCTTCACGTGGCCGGTGGATCCCACGCGGGTCCACCGGCCGTTCCTTTGAAGGCGGACGGACGGCAAGGAAACCGATGAGCGTCCTCACCAACAACCTAGATCTGTTCCTGCGCGCATTCGGCCAGACGCTGCAGCTCTTCGCGGTCTCCGCGGTGCTGTCGCTGGTCCTGGGCACGATCCTGGCCGCACTGCGGGTCAGCCCGGTGCCGGTCTTCCGGGGCATCGGCACGCTGTACGTGACGGTCCTGCGCAACACGCCGCTCACGCTGGTGTTCGTGTTCTTCGTGTTCGCGTACCCGCTGCTGGAGATCCTGAAGATCAGCGAGTACACCGCCGCGCTGGTGGCGCTGACGCTCTACACGGCGGCGTTCGTGTGCGAGGTCGTGCGGTCGGGCATCAACACGGTGCCGGTCGGCCAGGCGGAGGCGTCGCGCGCGCTCGGTCTCACGTTCACGCAGATGCTCGGCAACGTGGTGCTGCCGCAGGCGCTCCGCTCGGTGGTGCCGCCGATGACGAGCACCATGATCGCGTTGCTGAAGAACACGACGGTCGCGTCCGGCTTCGCCGTCTTCCAGGCGGGCAACATCCGCGAGGCGCTGGCGGACCAGGGTGACGACGTCCTCTTCGGACTCATCTGGGTCGCCATCGGGTTCGTGATCCTGGTGCTGCCGCTGACGTACGTCCAGCAGGTCTTCGAGAAGCGGTGGAGCGTGGCCCGATGAGCATGGTGCTGTTCGACGTCCCGGGCCCGAAGGCCCGCATCCGTCACAAGCTCATGGCCGTGGTCGGCATCGCGGCGGTCGTCGCGGCGCTGGTGTACGTCGTGATGCGGTTCATCGTCACCGACCAGTTCACCGCGCGCAGGCTCGACTGGATCAACTACAAGCAGATCCAGCTCTCCCTGGTCGAGGCGATCGGCAACACGCTGTCCGCGTTCGCCGTCGGCGCGGTGCTGGCGCTCGCGTTCGGCGCGATCTTCGCGGCGGCCCGGCTGTCCGACCACGCGTGGATCCGCACGCCCGCGGCGGTGATCGTGGAGGTCTTCCGCGCGATCCCGCTCGTGATCATGATGTTCTTCTTCTACTACGGCCTGCCCCAGGCCGGGATCAAGCTGACCGCGTTCACGGCGGTCGTGATCAGCCTGATGCTGTACAACGGCTCGGTGCTCGCGGAGATCTTCCGCGCGGGCATCAACTCGCTGCCCAAGGGCCAGAGCGAGGCCGCGTACGCGCTGGGCATGCGCAAGACGCAGGTGATGACGTTCGTGCTGCTGCCGCAGGCGTTGCGGGCGATGCTGCCGACCATCATCAGCCAGCTCGTGGTGCTGCTGAAGGACACCGCGCTCGGCTTCTTGATCACGTACGAGGAGCTGCTGCGGTGGGGCACGCGCATCGGTGGTGACGCGGTGAACTTCGGCCGGCCGATGATCTCGGTGATGATCGTGGTCGCCCTGGTCTACATCGGACTGTGCCTGCTGCTGACGTGGCTCGCGACCTACCTGGAGAAGCGCAACCGCCGCAACAAGAAGGTCATCCACGTGGACGCCGACGACATTCCCGAGATGGCATCGGTCTGACCTCCCGCACCGCGAACGGGGCGTATCCGCATCGGACACGCCCCGTTCTCTACTTCCAGACCACGGACTCGCAGTTGTTCGCCACGTAGTCCGTTGCCATCGAACCGTTGCCCGCCTTGGCTTTCGCGGCGGTCTCACGAGCGTAGCGCTGGCCGTCCGGGTCCTCCGGCGAGAACTTCGGCAGCACCTCGTCCATCACCCTCAGCGCTTTGCCCTCAGCCGCCTGGTCACCGCGTTCGCGGGCGTCCTCCCAGCCCAGATACCAGGCGCACGCGTTGGTCATCTCCAGGACGACCCGCTCGCTGCCCGCCGGCGCCTTGTCCGGGCCTGGTCCCGACTTCTCGGCCAGCACGTCGAGGTCCGGCGTGCGGCCGTCCGGCCAGGTGAGCTTCGAAGCGCTGTCCCGCAGGGCTTTCGTGTACTGCCCCTGGTCGACGAACTGCGGTTGAGGCGTCGCACAGCCTGCCAACGCGAGAACGACGAGCAGTGCGGTCAGTTTCCGCTCCACCACAGCGTTCCTCCGACGGTGCCCGAGGTGTACGGGCTGTTCGAGGCGAGGCAGAACTTGGTGCCCGCCTTGAAGTTCGAACCGACGCGCGTGCGCGTCTCCTCCATCCGCACGAACGCGCCGCGGTTGTTGCGGTCGCCGCACTTGTACCAGGCGAGCTGCATGATGCCGCCGTAGGCGACCTGGGCGTCGATGTTCGAGCCCGCGACGGTGATCGTCCGCGCGGTGGTGAACCACGTGATCTCGTTGTGCTTGAACGGCACCGTGATCGTGGTCGACGCCGCCTGCGCGGGCACGGCGGACAGCATCGCGAAGCCCACGGCGAGCAGACCGACGAGTGCTCGTTTCATCAGGAGTTCCCCTCAGGAGTAGACGTTCCAGTCGACGACGCCGCACCAGTCCTGCTCGTCCCCCAGAGCCGCCAGGTAGAACGTCGTCCCTGCGCGGAAGTTCGACCCGATCCGCCGCCGCGACCGGTCTCCAGCCGGGAACAGCACGGGGCTGCCCGCCACCCGGAGGTCGCCGTCGCGGAACCACCGGATCTCCAGGTCCACGGGACTGGACGTGACGCGCAGGTAGACGTCCGAGCCGTCGGCGGTGATCGTCCGGGCGGTGAGCAGGTCGGCCGATGCGGTGCGCATGCGCGGAACGTATCGACGCGAGCCGAACCACGGCGTCTCACGAACAGTGGATCTCTCGTCAACTTTCGCGGTACGCTCCCGGTTGGGGGGATCTACCGCGGTGACGTCACATGAGTGAGGGGCATTGTGACGCGCGTGCTCGTAGTCGACGACCAGCCGTTGTTCAGAGCGGGTCTGGTCGCTTTGCTGAACGCCACACCGGACATGACCGTCGTCGGGGAGACCGCCGACAGCGACACGGCGGTGCTGCTCGCCGAGTCGTTGCGTCCGGACGTGGTGCTGACGGACGTCCGCCTGGCCGCGCTCGAACGGCTGGCCGCGGGGTCACGGGTGCTCATCCTGACCACGGTCGACCTCGACGAGTACATCCACGAGGCGTTGCGCCTGGGTGCCGCCGGGTTCGTGCTGAAGGAGTCGGAACCCGCCCGTTTGCTGGCCGCGATCAACGCGGTGGCGTCCGGCGAGATGCAGTTCAGCCCGACGGTGATGCGCCGGCTCGTAGCGGCTTATCTGCGTGGTGACACGGCTGTCGCGCCGTGGAGTTCGGTGGGTCTGGACGAGCTCACGGGCCGCGAACGCGAGGTGCTGAGGTTGGTCGGCACTGGGCTGACGAACGCGGCCATCGCGGCGAAGCTGACGGTCACCGAGGGCACGGTGAAGACGCACCTCAACCGCGTGATGACGAAGCTGCGGCTGACCAGCCGGGCGCAGGCCGTGGTGATGGCCTACGAGTCCCGGCTGGTCGTGCCTCAGAGTTTCAGCGCTTGAACAACTTGTTGCCGAGCCAGACGATCGGGTCGTACTTGCGGTCCGCCACGCGCTCCTTCATCGGGATGAGCGCGTTGTCGGTGATGTGGATGTGCTCGGGGCACACCTCGCTGCAGCACTTGGTGATGTTGCAGAGCCCGAGCCCGTGCTGCTCCTGCGCCTGGTCGACGCGGTCCGCGGTGTCGAGCGGGTGCATCTCCAGCTCCGCGACCCGCATCAGGAAGCGCGGCCCGGAGAACGCCTCCTTGTTCTCCTCGTGGTCACGCACCACGTGGCAGGTGTTCTGGCACAGGAAGCACTCGATGCACTTGCGGAACTCCTGCGAGCGCTCGACGTCGACCTGCTGCATCCGGTACTCGCCCGGCGCCAGGTCCTTCGGCGGCGCGAACGACGGCACCTCGCGCGCCTTGGTGTAGTTGAAGGACACGTCGGTCACGAGGTCGCGGATGATCGGGAACGTCCGCATCGGCGTGACCGTGATCGTCTCCGCCTCCTGGAAGGTCGACATCCGGGTCATGCACAGCAGGCGCGGACGGCCGTTGATCTCCGCCGAGCACGAGCCGCACTTGCCCGCCTTGCAGTTCCACCGCACCGCGAGGTCCGGCGCCTGCGTGGCCTGCAGCCGGTGGATGATGTCGAGCACGACCTCACCCTCGTTGACCTCGACGGTGAAGTCCTCCAGCGCGCCGCCGGAGTCGTCACCGCGCCACACCCGGAACTTCCCCTGGTAGCTCATGACAACTCCTCGGCGGTGAGGTACTTCTCCAGCTCGGTGCGGTCGAACAGGTCCAGCAGGTCGTGGCGGATCGGGATCTGCGGTTTCTCCTCGACGCTCACGCCATCCCCGTCGACGTTGCACACCAACAGCTTGCGGCGCCACTCGGCGTCCATCGCCGGGTGGTCGTCACGGGTGTGCCCGCCGCGCGACTCGGTCCGCAGCAACGCGGCCTTGGCCACGCACTCCGACACCAGCAGCATGTTGCGCAGGTCGAGGGCGAGGTGCCAGCCGGGGTTGAACTGCTGGTGCCCCTCGACCGTGAGCGACTGGGCCCGCTCCTTGAGCTTCTCCAGGCGCTGCAGGGCTTCTTCCATCTCGCCTTGGCGCCGGATGATGCCGACCAGGTCGTTCATCGACTGCTGCAGCTCCATGTGCAGCGTGTACGGGTTCTCGCCGCCTTCGGTCTGGAACGGCTTCAGCGCGGTGGCCCGTGCCTCGGTGACGATCTCCTCGGAGACGGTCGGCCTGGATCCCAGTGCCCGCACGTATTCGGCGGCACCCGCACCGGCCCTGCGCCCGAACACGAGCAGGTCCGACAACGAGTTGCCACCCAGGCGGTTCGAGCCGTGCATGCCGCCGGAGACCTCACCGGCGGCGTACAGCCCTGCCACGGAAGAGGATCCGGTGTCCGGGTCGACCTCGACACCGCCCATCACGTAGTGACACGTGGGGCCGACTTCCATCGGCTGCGCGGTGATGTCCACATCCGCCAGTTCCTTGAACTGGTGGTGCATGGACGGCAGCCTGCGGCGGATCTCCTCGGCGGGCAGACGCGTTGACACGTCGAGGAAAACGCCGCCGTGGGGTGACCCGCGGCCGGCCTTCACCTCGGAGTTGATCGCGCGCGCGACCTCGTCCCGCGGCAGCAGCTCCGGTGGGCGCCGGTTGTTCGCCTGGTCGGCGTACCAGCGGTCGCCTTCTTCTTCGTTGTCGGCGTACTTGTCCTTGAACACCTCGGGGATGTAGTCGAACATGAACCGCTTGCCGTCGGAGTTCCGCAGCACGCCACCGTCACCGCGCACGGATTCGGTGACGAGGATGCCCTTGACCGAAGGCGGCCAGACCATCCCGGTGGGGTGGAACTGGATGAACTCCATGTTGATCAGCGAGGCGCCCGCGCGCAGAGCCAGCGCGTGGCCGTCACCCGTGTACTCCCACGAGTTCGAGGTGACCTTGAACGACTTGCCGATGCCGCCGGTCGCGAGGATCACCGCCGGTGCCTCGAACAACACGAACCGGCCGGACTCGCGCCAGTAGCCGAACGCGCCCGCGATGCGGTCACCGTCTTTGACGAGATCGGTGACGGTGAACTCCTGGAACACCCGCAGGCGAGCGTCGTAGTCGCCGAACTCCTTGAAGTCCTCCTGCTGCAACGAGACGATCTTCTGCTGCAGCGTGCGGATCAGTTCGAGTCCGGTGCGGTCACCGACGTGCGCGAGCCGCGGGTACTCGTGGCCGCCGAAGTTGCGCTGCGAGATCCGGCCGTCCTTGGTGCGGTCGAACAGCGCGCCGTAGGTCTCGAGCTCCCAGACCCGTTGCGGTGCCTCCTGTGCGTGCAGCTCGGCCATCCGCCAGTTGTTGAGGAACTTGCCGCCGCGCATGGTGTCGCGGAAGTGCACCTGCCAGCTGTCGGACGAGTTCACGTTGCCCATCGCGGCGGCGATGCCACCCTCGGCCATCACCGTGTGGGCCTTGCCGAACAACGACTTGCAGAGAACGGCGGTGCGCAGGCCGTGCTCACGGGCCTCGATCGCGGCACGCAACCCAGCGCCACCGGCACCGATCACGAGAACGTCGAACGAATGCCTTTCCAGCTCGGGCAAAACCACTCCTTAGTTGATGAAGCGGAGGTCGGAGATCGTTCCCGAGGCGACCAGCGCGACGTACAGGTCGGTGAGGCAGACGAAGATCAGCGAAGCCCACGCCAGCAGCATGTGCCGGTTGTTCAGCTTGGAGATCTGCGTCCACATCCAGTACCGGACCGGGTGTTTGGAGAAGTGCTTGAGCCGCCCGCCCGCGATGTGGCGGCACGAGTGGCAGGACAGCGTGTACGCGCCGAGCAGCGCGACGTTGGCCAGCAGGATGATGTTGCCGAGGCCGAGCCCGGTGCCGAACGCGAGGATCGCGTCGTAGATGTTGATCAGCAGCAGGATCGAGGCCGCGTAGAAGAAGTAGCGGTGCAGGTTCTGCGCGATCAGCGGGAACCTGGTCTCACCGGTGTACTTGCTGTGCGGCTCGGCCACGGCGCACGCGGGCGGCGACGCCCAGGCGGCCCGGTAGTAGGCCTTGCGGTAGTAGTAGCAGGTGATCCGGAATCCCAGCAGGAACGGGATGATGATCACCGGCGGGGTCAGGAAGCCCGGTAGCGCCGGGAACCACTGGCCGAAGTGCGATGCCGCGGGGAGGCACTCCTCGGTGAGGCACGGGGAGTACATCGGTGTGAGGTAGTGGTACTGGTCGACCCAGTAGTAGTCCCCCTGGAACGTGCGGAACGCCGCGTAGATCGAGATGAGCAGCAGGCCGACGAACGTCGTCAGCGGTGGCAGCCACCATCGGTCCGTGCGCAGAGTCCTGGCGGCGATCTCTGCCCTCGCCATTACTCACCTTTCTGGGGGTCCACGTCGTTGTGGAAGAAACGCCGAACGGCCCCCGCGTCAGGCGGGGGCCGTGTGATCAGGTCGGCTCAGGATCGGTTGCGGTAGCCACCGAGTCCTTCGTCGTCTGCGTCCTTCCAGAGCGACTCGTCGTAGGGCGTGTCGGGCACGACCACGACCTCGCGTTCCACTTGAGGCGCTTCCCGCTGCCTCGGTGTGGTGCCGAGATCGACGAGTTCGGTGGCGTCGATGTCCATGCGTTCTACGTCGTTGGCAAGGCGTTGCACCGAGGCCACATCGCCGTACTTGGCGCGCAGCGAGCTGACGCAGTGCCGCATCTGACCGATGACCCGTCGTAGTTCGACGATCTCCGTGGACGTCATGGGGACACCTCCGTTCCAAGGTCGTGCCCCGCACTCTGCCCAATCTCAAGCCATGTGACAAGCACCACACGCCAAGATTCAAAACTGGTGCCGTCCCAGTTACTGAATCGTTTTTGTGTCGGCGACCTGCAATGACTTACTGTGTGTGGCGTCACGCCCGTCCGTGGGACGCCACCGTTGTCGTCTCGAAAGGGCCCCACCACGGCCCGTGATGACCCGGAGACCCACCATGAGCGAACTGCATCCCGTACTGACAGAGGTGACACGCAGGATTGCCGCCCGCAGCGCGGACACCCGTCGTGTGTACCTCGAACGTGTGGCCGCAGCCGCGCAGGACGGCACGTCCCGGTCCGGCTTCGCGTGCAGCAACCTGGCGCACGGCTTCGCCGGGATCACCGGCGGCGACAAGGCGGCCCTGCGCGCGCTGCGCAAGTCGAACGTCGCGATCGTCTCGTCCTACAACGACATGCTGTCGGCCCACCAGCCGTTCCAGGAGTACCCGGCCTGGATCAAGGACGCCGTGCGCGAGGTCGGCGGCGTGTCCCAGTTCGCGGGCGGTGTGCCCGCGATGTGCGACGGCATCACCCAGGGCCGTGACGGCATGGAGCTGTCGCTGTTCAGCCGCGACGTCATCGCCATGTCCACCGGTGTGGCTTTGTCGCACGAGATGTTCGACGCCGCCGTGCTGCTGGGCGTCTGCGACAAGATCGTGCCCGGTTTGCTGATCGGCGCGCTGTCGTTCGGCCACCTGCCGTCGATCCTGGTGCCCGCGGGTCCGATGGCGTCCGGCCTGTCGAACAAGGAGAAGGCCCGCGTCCGGCAGCTCTACGCCGAGGGCAAGGCCTCGCGCGAGGATTTGCTGGAGGCCGAGGCCGCCTCGTACCACTCCCCCGGCACCTGCACGTTCTACGGCACCGCGAACTCGAACCAGATGGTCGTCGAGGTCATGGGCCTGCACCTGCCGGGCGCGTCCTTCGTCCCGCCCGGTACTGGTCTGCGTCGTGCGCTGACCGAGCACGCCGGCCGTCGCGCCGTCGAGATGGCCCGCGGCGAGGGCTACACCCCGATCGCGCACATCGTCGACGAGAAGGCCGTGGTCAACGGTGTGGTCGCGTTGCTGGCCACCGGTGGCTCGACGAACCACACGATGCACCTGGTCGCCATCGCCGCCGCCGCGGGCATCGAGCTGAGCTGGGACGACCTGAACGACCTGTCCGCCGTGGTGCCGTTGATCGCGCGGGTCTACCCGAACGGCAGCGCCGACATCAACCACTTCCAGGCCGCAGGTGGCGTCCAGTTCGTGGTCGGCACGCTGCTCGACGCCGGTCTGCTGCACGCCGACGTCAACACCGTGGTCGGTCATGGCCTGGACCGCTACCGCCAGGAACCGATGCTGCTCGACGGCTCGCTGGTCTGGGTCGACGGCCCCGGCCGCTCCCTGGACCTCGACGTCCTGCGCCCCGCTTCCGAGCCGTTCGCAGCCGACGGCGGCCTGCGCATGCTGTCGGGCAACCTGGGCCGCTCGGTCATCAAGGTCTCCGCGGTGGCTTCCGAGAACCACGTCGTCGAAGCCCCGGCCCGCGTGTTCACCACGCAGGAGGCGTTCCAGGAGGCCTTCAAGGCGGGCGAGCTCGACCGCGACGTGGTCGTCGTCGTCCGGCAGCAGGGACCCCAGGCCAACGGCATGCCCGAGCTCCACAAGCTGACGCCGCCGCTGGGTGTGCTGATGGACCGCGGCTACAAGGTCGCCCTCGTCACCGACGGCCGCATGTCCGGCGCTTCGGGCAAGATCCCGGCCGCGATCCAGCTGACCCCGGAAGCCGCCGTCGGTGGCCCGCTCGGCCGGGTCCGCGACGGCGACGTCGTCCGTCTCGACGCCACCACGGGAACTCTGGAGGTCCACGTCTCAGCGGAGGAGCTCGCCTCCCGCCCCCTGGTCGACTTCCCGCCGACCGGTCGCGAATGGGTCGGCACAGGCCGCGAACTGTTCGCCGCCCTCCGCCGCACCGTCGGCCCCGCCGACCGCGGCGCCACCGTGTTCGGCCCCATCACCGCCGACCACTTCGCCCCGGTCACCCACCTCTAACCACCGCCTCAACCAATATATTGCGCTCCACACCGCCCTCCACCCACCGCTGACCTGCCCCTTAGCAATGAGACTTTGGACGACGTCGTCAAAAGACCCATTGCAAAGGGGGCAACGAGGCCCGACCAGCCGCCGCTCGCCCACGTCGTCCGCGCCTCCTCCCCCGCCCGCCTTTGCAATGAGTCTTTTGACTTCGTCCGCAAACGTTTTTTGCATCCGAGGGTGGTAAGCAGGCGGTGGACGGGATGCGTGCGGCGGAACCCGGCACCAGCGTGCCGATATGCGATATATCAGTTTGCGATCTTCATGACGTGCAAGGAGTGACACCGTGACCAACGGCGACCAGCCCAGGGCGACCACCGGAGCCGACCTGCTCGCGCTCTCGCCCGTCATCCCCGTCGTCGTGGTGGACGACGCCGACCACGCGGTGCCGCTCGCCCAGGCGCTGCTGCGCGGCGGCATTCGCGTCATCGAACTGACGCTGCGCACCCCGGCCGCGCTCGCCGCGATCGAGAACGTCGCGCGCGAGGTGCCGGAGATCGTGATCGGCGCGGGCACCGTCACGGCGCCGGAGCACGCCGAACAGGCCACGAAGGCCGGGGCGGCGTTCCTCGTCACGCCCGGCACTACCGACCGGGTGCTCGACGCCGCCGACGCGACCGGGCTGCCGTACCTGCCGGGCGCGGCCACCGTGTCCGAGGTGATGCGGCTGGCGGAGCGCGGGCTCAACGCGCTCAAGTTCTTCCCCGCCGAGGCGGCGGGCGGTGTCGACTACCTGAAGTCGATCGGTGGACCGATTCCGCACATCAGGTTCTGCCCGACCGGCGGCATCACGCCGCAGACCGCGCCGACCTACCTCGCGCTGCCGAACGTCGGCTGCGTCGGCGGCTCGTGGCTGGCCCCCAAGGACGCGCTCAAGTCCGGCGACTGGGACCGCATCGAGACCCTCGCCCGTGAGGCCACCGCGCTCGGGTAACCGAGATCACCATCCGGGATCTTCTCCCGCATGCCAGGACCGGCGTCCCACCCCGTTGGATCGTTCACCCGAGGGGAGGTGACGCCGGTCTCCTATTAACGGAAGTTTAAGGGAAAGTGAATCGACTTCCAACCAATTGAGATTTCAACAGGAATAAAGCCTATCTCCCAGGTGTCACACTTGCTCGTTGCAATGACGCACGAGAGGAGCAGGTGTGACTGTCCAGGAAGCCGACGTCGCGGGGTTGGTCGGGGAGCAGCTGACTATGTCGGCTTTCAACCAGCTTTCCGGCAGTCTGGGTGGTTATTCCTTCGTCAAGGTGGTCCTCGACCGTCAGAACGAGACGATCCACTTCCTGAACAACGCGCGCCACGAGTTCCACGCGATCTACATCGGCCAGGAGATCCTGGGCATGGCCGAGCAGGAGATGCGAGCGCGCATCGACGAGTTCAACCAGAGCTTCTACCACGCCTCTGACCGGCGGTTCTTCCTCGGCATCCTGTCGCTGCACAAGCGCGAGGACAAGCGCATGTTCTCGCTGGAGACGGTCGAGGTCGACACCATGTCGGCGGACATGATCGAGTTCTTCTACGCCGAGGTGCGGCGCAACGTCGACGCCGCGACCCCGTTGTTCTTCAAGCCCGCCAACCACCTCCAGGAACAGGAGGTGGCGGAGCTGCCGGTGGAAAGGCTTCCACGGATCCTGGCGCACGAATTGTTCTCCACGGCCGAGTTCGTGGCGTTGAATCCCGGGACGACGAAGGGCCGGTTGCGCGCATTTCGCACCGAGCAGGAGTACCGGGAGAACTCGCTGGAGTGGTTCGACATCGTGGTGATGCACCGCGTTCCGGACGACATTCCGCGGCTGGCCGGCATCATCAACGCGAGCCACACCACTCCCCTGTCGCACACGAACGTCCTGGCGACCGGCTGGTCCATCCCGAACGCCATCCAGCTCGGTGCGTTCGACCTCATCGACCGGGAGAACCTGGACGGCCAGTGGGTCGAGTACGAGGTGTCGCCGAAGAGCGCGAGCGTCGGGCTGCGGCTGATCGACGAACCGCAGGACCTCGGCCAGCGTCCCGCCTGGTACGCCCAGCGCGTCACGATCGAGGAGCCCGAGGACACCTACAACCCGATCCTCAACCTCGCCAAGATCCGCTACAACGACAGCCACCGCTACGGCACCAAGGCCGCGAACCTCGGCGAGCTGCATCACGTGCTCGCTGAGGAGTCGCGCCGCATGCTCGGCTTCTTCTCGGTCCCGCGCCCGCCCCGCGACAACCTCCTGCCGTACCTGGCGAAGCTGCTCGACACCGACGGCGACCTGCTCGCCGCCTCCCAGCAGCTGCTCGCCGAACGGGTCCGGGTGCCGCGCGGCGTCGCGCTGCCGTTCTCGATGCACCAGGGCTTCCTGGAGTCGTCGCCGAAGATCCAGCAGGCCATCGGCAAGCTGAAGATGGCCCTGGAGCTCAACGCCCGCGAGATCGAGCCGTTGTGCGTAGAGCTGCAGCGGCTGATCCGCAAGACCCGCGTGCCGGACTACCTGCTGTCCGAACTGGACAGTGCGCTGTGCGAGAACCTGGCCGGGGTCCGGACGTTCGTGGTGCGCAGCTCGTCGAACGCCGAGGACCTCGCCGGTTTCTCCGCCGCGGGCATCTACGAGTCGTACAACCACGTCACCAGCGCCGAGAAGATCGTGGAGTCGGTCAAGGAGGTCTGGGCCTCGCTGGTGTCCGCACGCAGCGTTCGACTGCGCCAGCAAGCAGGCATCTCGCTGGACGACTGCTTCATGGGCGTCGTGGTCCAGGAGCAGGTCCAGGCGGACTTCGGCGGTGTCATGGTCACCACGAACCCCATGAACCGCACCGACTTCCGCAACGTCTACATCAACGTCTCGCCGAACGTCACCGACGTCGTCGAGGGCTCGAAGCAGCCGATGCAGTACCTCTACTCCACGGTGGAGGGCGGCGGCCGCACGGTCTCCCTCGGAGACGCGAAGGAAGACCTCGGTACCAAGGCCCAGGCGCAGCTGCAACGGCTCGCGATCGTCGGACGGTTGCTGCAGTCGCACTTCTCGCCGGACTACACGTTCGACTCGCCCGTCGACATCGAGTGGCTCGCCACCGACGAGATCCTCTACGTCCTGCAGCTGCGGCCGTACTCGATCTGATGCTGGGACTTCGCGTACCGGCGACTCCGGATGTGGCGCGGGCCGTCCGCCTGACGTACGGCTTCCAGTTCTTCTTCGGGCTGCTGCTGTGGATCCCGATCTTCTACGAGTACCAGAAGCAGCTCGGGATGAGCGACGCCGAGATCTTCGGCATCCAGTCGATCTACTACATCGCGTTCTGCCTCATGGAGATTCCGACCGGCATGGTCGCGGACCGCTTCGACTACCGCACGTCGTTGTGGCTCGGCGCGAGCGTGCTGGTGGGCGCGAACCTGGTGCCGGTCTTCGCCGGCAACTACACCGGGTTCCTGATCCACTTCCTGCTGATCGCGCTCGCCAGGTCGCTGATCTCGGGCGCCCAGAGCGCGTACCTGTACGAATATCTCAACGCGCACGACGCAGGGCACCTCTACCTCAAGGTCGAGGGCGTCGGCCGGTCGTACAGCCTGGTCGGCAAGATCGTGTACTGGCCGGTGATCGGTCTGCTGATGCAGTGGAACATGCCGTCGCCGTACTGGCTCACCGCGATCAACGCCGCGATCGCCGTGGTGCTCGCGCTGAAGCTTCCGCCGATTCCGGGCTGGAAGAGGCCGGAGGGCAAGACGTCCAAGCTGCTCGCGGGAGTGGGCGGCGCGTTCAGCTCGCTCAAGACCTCGCGCTGGCTGCTGCTGCTCATGGTCCAGGGCATCGCGATGTTCACGCTCGTGCGGATCCTGCAGGTGAACCTGTTCCAGCCGGTGCTCGAGTCGAAGCACGTCTCGGTCAACTGGTACGGCTCGGTGCTCGCCGCGATGACGATCTTCGAGGCGATCGCCGCCGCCCGGCCGCACTGGCTGTCGAAGAAGATCGGGCCCGCGAAGTCGGTGTTCCTGCTGACGATCGTGATGGCGTTGTCGATCGGCTTCATCGTGCCGTCCGGCGGCATCCTGACGATCGTGTTGCTGTGCCTGTTCTCCGTGACGGCGGGCATGAGCTTCCCCATCCAGAAGAAGCTCCTCAACGACGCGATCCCGGACTCCCGTTACCGCGCAACTCTTCTGTCCATGGAGTCCATCATGGACCGTGCCGTGTGCGCGGTCGTCGCGGTCGCACTCGGCGCCTACCTCGCCGGCGGGCAGCTCAACGAGTTCCTGGTGCTGTCGTCGGCGGTCAGCGTGATCCTGATGGCGTTGCTGGCAGGCCTGCTGATCGTCGTCAGGACCACAAGGCGGCGACGAGCTCAGCTCGTCCCGTGATGCCGAGCTTGCGGTAGGCGCTCGACAGGTGCAGCTCCACCGTGCGGCGGGTCAGGTGCAGGGTCTCGGCGATCTGCCGGTTCGTCAGACCCTGCGCCGCCATCCGCGCGACCCGGTTCTCCTGCTTGGTCAGGCCTTGCACCTGATCGTCCTCGTCGCGCACCTCGTCGCCCGCGAGCTTGGCCAGCGGGTGCGCGCTGAGACGACGCGCGAGTTCGAACGCGCGGCGCAGGTGCGGGGCCGCCGCGTCGGTGCGTCCCTTGCGGCGCAGGTGATGCCCGAGCCAGTACAACGACTGGGCGTGCAGCAACCGGTGCGGTGAGGAGGCGAGCAGCTGTTCTGCCTCCGTCAGGACATCGATGTCGTCGGTGCTGATGCCGACGCTCATCAACGCGGTCCCGACAACGCGTGTGGAACCCCACCGCTTGGCCAGATCCAGCTCCTCGTGCGCGAGTCGTGCCGCGTCGTCCTTGTTGCCCAGCGCCAAATACGCGCGCACTGCGTGGTGCCGCCACGCCACCAGCGCGGGGTTCGGCATCTCCCGTTCCGCGAGCCGCCGGCCGGCCTCCAGCAGGTCCTCCAACGCGCCCTCCGCGTGGCACGACGCGAGCTTCAGCCGGCCACGGGCGTAGACGACGTTGATGTGCTGCAACAGATCGCCGTCCTCGGCGACGAGCGGGGCGGCCTCGTCGAACTGCCCCATCTCGATGCACACCTCGGCGAGCTTCGCCATGGCCAGCAGGACGGCGGGGCAGTCGGCGTTGCCCGTGGAGACCGGCGGCGTCAGGAACGTGTACGCGCGGGCGAGATCACCGCTGTTGTGGAACGCGGCGGCACGGGCGACCATGCTCAGCATCCCGCGGCGCAGGTGCGGGTCGTAGGAGACCGGCGCGGTGCTGTGCGAGAGCCAGAACTTGTTGATGTGCTCCGGGTTGTCGGCGAGCACCGGCACCAGGAACGTGAACAGGTAGGGCTCGCCGAACACGTCGACCCACTCGCCGTCGAGTGCCTCCAGCGCGTGCTCGACGGCTTCGGCGGACGAGTCACCGCTGCGGGCGTTGCCGACCGCGAGCAACGCCTGCCGCGCGCGCCGCAGGCTCGGGTCCTGCGGGATGTCGCCGATGAGGTCGTCGTAGTACTTGCCCGCGCAGTTGGCCATCCGCGCGTCGCGGTTGGCGGCGAGGAGATACGTGGTGCAGACGAGGTTCCAGACCAGGTCGCGGTCCTCCGGCAGCAACCGGGCGACGACCATGATCGCCAGCGACACCGCGAAGTGCGCGTCGGAGCCCGTGCACATGTTCTGGATCAACGACAGGGCTGCGTTCGCGGCGAGGTGCGGGTCCTCGCAGGCGGTCAGCGCGTCGCGGACCCGGTCGCGCCCTTCCCGGTTGTCCGCGAGGTGTTCGGCGTGGCCGAGCTCGACCTCGATGGACAGGCGGTCCTCATCGGACAGATGTTCGTCCAATGCCCGTTCCAGGTGCTCGACGCCACCGACCTCCCGCAACAGGTCGACCGACCACGGCAGGCGGACGGACCGGGCCTTCAGCACGTGCTCGGCGACGCGTTCGTCGGGGGCGTCGGACTCGAACAGCAGCCAGGCTGCACGGGCGTGCGCGGCGGACCGGACGGCGATCGGCATGTCGGCGAGGATGCTGTTGCGCACGAACGGGTAGCGGAACGTCAGCGGGTCGGTGTCGGCGAGCACGCCGAGCCGGACGAGCGTGTCGACGGCGGGCAGCGCGTCGAAGCCGGTCAGCGCGGACAGCAGGTCCAGGCCGGCGTCACCGTTCAGCACGGCGGCGGAGCGGGCGACCTCGGCGGCGCCGGTGTACTCGCGCAGCCGCATGCCGATCATCTCGCCGACCGCGGCCGAGCCCTCGCCTTCCTCACGTAGCAAGGCTTGTAGCAGATAGGGGTTGCCGCCGGTGAGCTCGTGACAGCGCTGTGGATCTCGATCGGTCAGCTGGGCGATCGCCGCGACGTCGAGGCCGTCGAGGTCGATGCGGTGCGGGTGGGCGCCGGCGATCTCGGGCAGCGTCACCTCGTCCGTGGAGAGGTAGCCCTGGGAGGCACCGAGAGCGATGACGACCGGCATGCCCTGCATCCGCGGCCGCAGGTAGGCGAGCGCGCGTTTGGAGAACGTGTCGGCGACGTGAACGTCGTCGATGACCATCAGGATCGGTGCCTTGCGCGCGGAGTTCGCGGCGCGTGCGTACAGCTCTTCGAGGTCATGTTCGTTGGCGAGGCATGGGGCGAGCTGACGTACTACGGCCCCCGGTAAGTGACTCTCCAGCCGGGCGCTCTTGGCCAGGCGGACGGTGAACCCGCGGCCTCTGGCCTCGGCCGTGAACGCGTCCAGCAGCGCGGACTTGCCGATGCCGAAGCCTCCGGTGACGACCACGCACGAGGCCGTTCCTTGCACTGCGTCGTCCAGCAAACGTCCGAGAGCTGCGAGTTCCGCGTCCCGGCCGAGCAGTGGAGATGTCACCTCTACCTACCCCTGCCTTCGGTACCGAGAGGACCACAGGTCAAACGTTTCGGTGTTCCTTCGGTGAGGACCGTAGAGACCTGCGCTTCGTCGTCGGGCAAACTTACCCACAGGTAACGGTTAACGGAACTGTGAGCTGTTCGGGAGAACGCGATGATCTGGGCGAGGCTGGTGAGCGGATGGCTCCGCCTGGCCTGCGCGCTCATCGGGTCACCGGTCGCTTCATACATGCCTGAACAGCGGAAACGGCTCACCGTGAGCAGACTCCGCACGCGTCAGGGTGCCGGCTTCGACGGGATCGACGGTGTTCGCGGACAACGACTCCACGACCGTCAGCACCGCGGCGATGGCCACCACGACGCCCGCCGCCAGCATCAGGATGCCGCGGGTGACGTGACCCGCGATGTGACACCTGCGGTGCCCGGCAGGTGGATGGACGACCTGACGCAGCACCGGCGCGAACATGCCGAAGTCAGCCGCGTCATGCCGGCAGCTCTCGCACCCGGCTAGGTGCCGGGAGAAGATCACGTGCTGGGCGGGGTCGAGCACCCCGAGCACATACGCCGCAACATCACCGCACGGCCCGTCGGGGCTCGTGCGGTTTTCGGTGTCTTCTCCTGGGTCTGCGGCTCCTGGTCCCACTACGTACACGTGCTCGTGATGTGGTTGACGGGTCACCATCCCGCTAGCTCCTGTCCTGCAGCGCCCGGCGGATCGTGTGCATGGCCTTGTACAGCCGGGACTTGACGGTTCCTTCTGGAACTCCGAGAACGATCGCCGCCTCCTTCACAGTTCGTCCCATGACATACGTTTCGTAGATGGCTGAACGGTGTTCATCACTCAATTGGCGTACTACATCAGTAATGACCATTACGGAAAGTGTCTGTTCTGTGTCGTCCGGAGATTCGGCGATGTCCGGACGAAGCAATTCCACTTCCTGTGGCCGCGCCTGGCGACTGCGCCATCCGTCGATCACAATGCGACGAGCCACAGTACAAAGCCACCCGCGCAACATCCCCGGTTCACGAACAAGGTGCGCGGAGTTCTGCCAAGCCCTGATCAACGTCTCCTGGACGACATCTTCTGTCCATTGACGGTCGTAGTTGGTCAGACACAGGACCTGCGAGAACAGCATCCGCTGGAACTGCCCGTAGAGGAGCGTGAGCAATTCGTCGTCCTGGTGGGCTTGTGCGACCCTGCCCTGATCAACCATGAAGCTTGCGACCTCCCCAGATATCGGCGACGGCTTCGCTTCGGGCGGCAGGCCTAGCGACTCGGTGGCCGAGTGGAATCCTTCGCATCCTACATCGTGAACACGAAATCCTCTCGGGTACGTAAATCCGGCCTCAATGGTTCGCAAGTTCCGCTGTGATCCACGTCACATAGGCATCTTCGCATGTCCCGTGAACTACGGCTCCACCTGCGCGTATTACCTTCGAAGGCAGCTCGATCGCGGGGAGGAACGGGCACTATGCGTCACCGGTTGGGCACGCTGGGGCAGCACGCAGCGCTGTTTGCCGTCTTGTCGGCTGTATTTCTGGGAGCGCTCATCGGAGCAGTTCCGGCAAATGCGCAGTCGACCGACGTGCAACCCTCGGAACGCTCTTTCATGGTATCTCTGCGCCAAGCGAACTCTTGGCTCGTGCCAATCAGCAAAGAGGCTCCGGCACGTACCACGAATGCGGGTATCAGCAACGCCGGAAGGGACATCTTCGAAGGACATTCTCGACTCGACGTCGATCTGCTGAAAGCCGCCGGCGAACTAGGCGTGGTGCTGCCGAACGACGTGAGCAGTGAACACCAGTCACTCATCAACGAGATGGCAGAACGCACCGGCGACAACCACGACCGCGCCTACGCGACGATCGTGCGCCAGACCCAGGGCGGGCTTCTCGTAATGGCCGTGCAAACGCGAGCCACCACGCAGAACACCACAATTCGCACGCTGGCCCACCAAACCGTTCAAATGCTCATCCGCACGATGACGGTCCTCGAGAACACTGGACTGGTCGACCCGTCGGCGCTGGAATTGGTGGCGGTCAAGGCACAGGTGAACGCGGTTCGCGTCATCGGCCAGAACATCGAACCGTCGGACCGGGAATTGCTCGTGCTGCTCACCCAGCATTCGCTGTGGCAGAAACCGGCGAGCCGCGAGAGCTCCGACCGGGCCCGGGACGCGAAGGTCCGCAAGGTCGCGGGCCAGCTCGCCGCCGAACACACCCAGCTCGTCTCGGCGGTCACGGAGGCGGCCTCGCAGATCGGCGTCGACCTGCCGACCGAACCGACCACCGAGCAGAAGTCGTGGGCGAACGCCATCTCGTCGAGTTCCGGCGACGAGCTCGACCGCATGTACGCGAACCTGTCCCGCGCCGCCGACGGTTCCCTGATCACTCAGGTCGCCCGGGCCCGCGCGACGACCAAGAGCGTCCCCGCGCGCATCGCCGCTCAAACCGGTCTGACGCTCCTGCTCAAGCACATGCTCCTGCTGGAGGGCACCGGCCTGGTGAAGTCGAACTCCCTGCAGATGACGGACATCCCCGCCATCACCCAGAAACAGCCCATCGCCAGCCCACCCGCACAGCCCGACGACTCCCCCACGAGCATCGGCTTCATCACCGGGATCATCGTCCTGGTCGTCGCCGCCGCGGGCACCCTCTGGCTGGTCCGAGCCGTCGGCCACCACGGCGAACACCGCCGCTAGCCGCCTGCCCACCAACTGATATATCGGCTGCGCAGCCCTCGCCACCCGATATATCACCCACCGCCTGCCGCCTTAGCAATGAGTTTTTTGACGACGTCGTCCAAAGAGTCATTGCTAAGGCGCAGGTCGGCGGGGTGCTGGGTTGACATAATCAGGGTGAGAGGCGAAACGTGCCGAGGACCTCGATGGTGGCGGGTCCGGTGGTGCCCCCGGCCGAGCGGGTGTCGCGGACGACGGCGACGTGGTCGGCGTCGGGTGGAGCGGGGACGACGACGGTCAGCACGCGCGGCGCGTCCGAACTGATATATGGATCTCGGGGAAAGGTTTCGACGTTGCTGCCGAGGCCTGCCCGGACCGGCACGCGGCTGAGGGTCCGGCCGCCGTGGTCGCGGACCTCGACGTAGTCACCGGCGTCTCGAGGAGTGTGACTCTCGCGGAAGAGCCCGACGGTCGCGTTGACCGGATGCTGCTCCAACAGCCGGACGCCGTCCGAGGTGAACTCGAAGATGAGGCGGACGGATCTGGTCAGCGGAACGTCGGTCATGGCGAGTGCCTCCGGAGGGTCACAGGGGTCCCTTGTATGAGGCATCGCGGCCGGCGCTGAGTACGTGTCTAGGTTTGTGCCGTGTCCACCCGTTCGACGGCGTGCGCCTCGGTGACGTCGACCGCTTCCCACTTGTCGATCAGCCGATCGATCACCGCGGCCGGCACCGGTTCCGGGCGGGCGCGGTTGCGCGAGTGGATCACCGATTGAGGAGCTTCGAGGCCGACGAGCGTGATCCGGGCGCGGTAGTCGGCGGCGAGGCCGATGCAGCGGTCGCGCAGCTGGCGGGAGATGTTGGTCGCGTTCCAGACGAACCGTTCTCCCGCACGAAGCAGCACCCGCGCTTCCTCGAACGCTGCGGCTGCTACCGCGCGTTGGTCGCCGTCGGGCGCGATGCCGAGCCGGGAGCGCACGGAGTCGAGGCTGACGACCGGCCAGCCTGGACGATGAGCGGCTGTCCAGTGGTCCTTGCCGACCCCCGGCAGACCGGACAGCACGGTCACCTCGACGCGCGTGTCGTCGTAAGCGGCGTAGTCCGGGTCGCGGCCGGGCGTGCGGAAGTACTGGAACCGGGCGTGGTCGGACGGGAAGAGACGCGGACGGTCGAGACACGAACGTTCGCGGCAGTACTCCTCGAACAGCGCGATGTTCTCCAGCACCGACTCGGCGTCACCGCAGATCCGGCCGAGGATGTCGGCGCGGGCGAGCGTCGCGAGGTCGTCGTTGCGAGCGACCAGGCTCACCCGGAACGCGATCTGGTCGAGGTCGGGACGTTCCAGCGCCCAGAACGGAACCTGGTGGTGGCGCACCAGGGCCGCGATCTGCTCGCGCCACGCGATCGGGCGGCCCATCTCCCACAACAGCTTGCGCGCCAGGAGATCCCCGGCGCGCGAGTGGCCGTGGGCGGTGACGCGGCCGTCGTCGATCTGGGTGCGGAACGGCTTCGCCACGTCGTGGAGCAGCACCGTCGCGAACAGGCGCACGCGGTCGGGCTCTGGACGTGCGCGCCACTCCGGCAACGAGACGAGCGCCTCACACGCCATCCGGGTGTGCGTGGCGACGTCGCCTTCCGCGTGGTGGATCGGGTCCTGAGGCACGCCTTCCATTGCACGCACCCATGGGAACGCCGCGCGGACGGCGTCCCAGTCGAGAGTCCACTGTGGACCGATGGGGCAGAGTGATTCAAACACCGGACACCGCCCGGTTCGGCAGGATCGGGCGGTCCTGCCAGTGGCTGCCCGAGTCCAGCACGGCGGTGAGGAACGTCGGCCGCACCCACTTGTAGCGCTCGACGGTGCGGCCGTTCTCCTCCACCTTGATGTAGAGGCCTTCCATGTGGTCGTCGGAATCCGTTTCCGCGACAACGGCTTCCGCGTCCTGCCCCGCCGCCAGCGCCGCCTCGACCAGCGCGTCACGCCACGCAGCGGTGCGGCAGGTGGACGGGCCGATCAGCGAAGTCAGGTCCTTCAACGTCCGCAACGGGCCCTCGTGCAGCACGGGCACGGACACCACCGGCGTTCCGGCGAGCACGCGGCGGCGTTCCGGTGTGGACAGGAAGTCACCCGTCTCGCGGTCGAGCAGGTCGAACTCGCAGAAGTGGTGCGGCAGCGCGTCGTAGAACACGGTGTGCTTGGCGTAGAGCCATTCCCCGTAGAGGACGAAGCGCGTGCCGAGCCGCTCCCAGAGCACGCTCTGGTGCGTCGCGGCCCATGCCTTCAACGGCGCGAACTGGCGCTCGCGCGGTCCGCCGGTCAGGAAATGGCCGCGTGACTGCAACTTCAGCGTGCCTGAGGAGTCGAAGCTGATGCCGGCGTTGGCACCGTCGAGCTTCTCCTCGACGACGAGGTGCCGTCCCGCGATCGCGCGGAACGGCACCTGGTCGAGGTCCTCGTCGCCCGGTTGCAGGCGCGAGCCCTCCAGATGGGGCGTTCGCGGGTACTTGCGCAACATGCCCTACTTGTAACCCGTCCGAGCGCCCGCTCGCGAACGGTTTACGCCTGACCGACGAACGCGGCCTTGTCGGAGTTGAAGCTCGGCTCGAACACCAGCTGCATCTCACCGGGCTGCTTGCCGACGGAGTACGCGACGTCGTAGGTGTAGGTCTTGCCGGGCAACACGGTCGTCGTGTCGAACGTGCTGCCGCACCCGCTGCTGTCGAAGATCCGCTCCGCCTGCTGCCCGTTGAACTGCGCGTCGTTGCCGATCGTCAGCAGCGCGGTCTCGAACGCCGCGCTGGTGCCGTTGGTGATGGTGACCTTGAACTTCACCGCGCGGGCGATGTTCGCCGGCGCCGCGTACTGGCCGGGCGTGCACGCGACCGGCGCGGCGACCTCGACCGAGAGGCCGTTCTCCCACGTGTACCGCTCGCCCCAGGTCGGCGGCTTGACGAGCGCCTCCTGTTTCGGGGGCTCCGCACCGGTCTGGTTCGTGGTGCCGTTGAGGATGTTGTCGAGCTCCTTCACCGCGGCCTGCTGGGCCACCACCGTGAAGACGATCGCGGCGACGCAAAGGACGACACCGATCACGGCGAGGACCTTGCGCGTACCGAACAACCCGATCACACCGAGCACGAGTCCGACGAACGCGGCGATGGCGGTGAGGTTGTTGAGGAAGATGACCCACGAGCAGACGACACCGACGATCCCGAGGATCACCGCCGCCCACGCGAGCGCGCCGAACCGTGTGGGCTTCTGCGGTGCGACCGGAGGCGGGGTGTATACGGGCTGGGTCGGATAGGTCATCACGGCTCCTGGCGGTTGCGATGTGTGACCACCACGTCGATTGGTCCGCTTGGCCCGTTAGCGCCGTACTCGGGCGCCACTCGATCGAGTTACTCACGGCACGTCAGCCGACTTCCGTCGGTAGCGAGGTAGATACGATCCGTACAGGCTTGGCGCTGGATGCCATCCCTGAAAGGAACCCTGCACATGGCACGACGACTCGTCGTAACCCTGCTCGCGGCGATCGCCGCACTAGGCGTGACGACGGCACCCGCCCAGGCCGCCGTCGACTTCGCCGGAACCGTGGCACTCAGCAACTGCTCCGGCTCGCTCGTCCGCCTGCCCAGCTCAGCTCCCGCGGACAAGGCGCTCATGCTCACGAACGGCCACTGCTACCAGCTCATGAAGGCGAACCTGGCCGTCGTCGACCGGCCCGAGAGGCGCTCGGTCAAGCTGCTCAACAGTGCCGGTTCCGGCACCGTGGCGACGCTGACCACCGCCAAGCTCCTCTACGCGACGATGACCGGCACCGACGCCGCGTTCTACCAGCTCGACCAGACGTACGAGCAGATCCAGCAGCAGTACGGGATTCGCGCACTGGAGCTGTCGGCCTCGCACCCCGTGGCCAAGACCGACATCCGCGTCGTCTCCGGCTACTGGAAGCGGATCTACTCCTGCCAGGTCGACGGTTTCGTTTACCAGCTCAAGGAAGCCGACTGGACCTGGCGCGACTCGATCCGCTACACGCCGTCGTGCAACACCATCGGCGGCACCTCGGGTTCGCCGATCATCGACAACGTGAGCGGCAAGGTCGTCGGCATCAACAACACCGGCAACGAGAGCGGCGGCCGCTGCACGATGAACAACCCGTGCGAGGTCGACGCCGCAGGCAAGGTCACCGTCCGCAAGGGCATCAACTACGGCCAGCAGACGTTCGACTTCGTCTCGTGCTTCGGCCCCGGCACGAAGCTGAACCTGGCGCTGCCGGGCTGCAAGGTGACGAAGCCGTAGCGTTCTCCGGACAAGGCGAAAGCCGGGGCGCCCCTGCTGCGCCCCGGCTTTCTGCTTCTACTAACGCGCCGCGCGGACAATCAGGTCGGCCACGGTTTCCGGCTGAGACACGGCGACCGAGTGCGAGGCGTTGCGGACCTCGACGACAGCCTTGGCGTAGGCGCGCTCGGCCATCCACTTCTGGGCCGCGACGGGGATGTTCTTGTCCTTGCCCGCCACCACGAAGTACGACGGGATCTGGTGCCACGCGGGCTCGCCGGCCTTCTCGGTCAGCGCGGTGTCGTTGACCGGCCGCTGCGTCGCCGCCGCCAGCGTCGCGTCCTTGCGGGAGACGTCGGCCGCGAACTGCTGCCAGTACTTGTCCTGCTGGATCACCAGGTCCTTGGTGCCGTCGCCGATGTCGATGGTCGACAGCGTGTCGCCGAGAGTGCTGCCGGGGAACTTGTTCGAGAGTTCCAGCGCGCTCTCGCCCTTCTCCGGTGCGAAGGCCGCGACGTAGACGAGCGACTTCACGTTCGGGTTGCCCAGGGCCGCCTCGGACTGGACCATGCCGCCGTAGGAGTGCCCGGCGAGCACGATCGGCCCGTCGATCGAGGCGAGCACCTTGCGCAGGTATGTCGCGTCACCGGTGAGCGAGCGCAGCGGGTTCGCCACCGCGACGACCGGGAATCCCTTGCGCTGTAGGCGTTCCACGACACCGTTCCAGCTGGATGCGTCCGCGAACGCGCCGTGCACCAGCACGACGGTCGGCTTCTTGGCACCGGACTTCTCGGTCTCCTCCGAGGCTCCGGCACCCGACGGGACAACAGCAGCCAGCGCCAGCAGGGTCCCAAGAACGGCGAACACCTTACGAACTCGCATTGCTCTCTCACTCTCTCGTCGGGCACCGTGGTGGCGGTGCATCGCGCTCGATTAGGTCGTGCACGATGTAAGTTACCCGACGAGGTACCTCGTGCGCGATGTAATTCAGGTCACTCGATAGGTGACTAGCGCTCGGCGCCGTGCTTGACCCGGTGCAACGCCTTGCGGAGGACGGCGATCTCGTCGTTGGTCATGCCGAGCGCCTCACCGAGCTTGCTGGTCATCTCGCCGCCGATCCACTGCAGGTCACGACCCTTGTCGGTGAGCTGCACGAGCACGGACCGTTCGTCGTCGGGATGCGTGACGCGCACCAGCAGCCCGCTCTTCTCCAGCCGCTTGATCAACGGCGACAGCGTGCTGTACTCGAGGTCGAGCTCGTGGACGAGCTCCCGGATCGGCCGCGAGTCGCGCTCCCACAGCAGCAGCATCACCAGGAACTGCGGGTAGGTGATGCCGGCCTTGTCCAAGATCGGGCGGTAGAAGCCCGTGACCGCTCGCGACGTCGTGTACAGGTCGAAGCAGAGCAGGTCGGAGACGGTGGGAATGGTCTCGGACGGCGCGTCGGGAGTGGTGCTCACGACACCAGACTACTCGCGCACGATGTAATCAGCCGCCCTCGGCGACCGGCACCGGCCAGGGCAACACGGTGAGCTCGGGCCATTGTTCGCGCCACCGCAGGGTTTTCGCCTCGTACACACTGCGCGGGGCGAGCACGGGGTTCGGGCGGACGACGAGGTTGAACACGTCCGCAAGGCCGTGCGGCGCGTAGATCCACCACCTGTCCGCTGCGCCGAGCCGGACGCCGACGCAGCACGTCGTGGCCGCGAAGGAGTCGATGGCCGCTTCGGTGGAGGTGTGGGGCTCGCAGGGAACTCCGAAGCGGTCCTCGTACCAGAGGTGCACGCGGGCCTCGTTGCGGATCTCGACCTGCCCCGCAGATCGCGGAACGCGCGTTCGCCGGCCTGGACGACCTCGTTCTCGGCGTCCCAGCCGAGATCGGAGTCGTCGAAGTAGAACAGGTCGTAGTCCTTGATGCCCGCTGCTGGTGGCCGGTCGGTGACGACGTTCCACACCGTCTGGAACACGCACCCGGCGGTCAGGTACCAGCCGGGAAGGTCGAGCTTCGCGGCGCGGTGCAGGACCTCCATCAGCAGCTCGTTGCGGACGAGGATCGCTCGCAGGGCGTCGACCTGTTCGTCCACCGGAAGCCGGCCGAGCGGCAGACCTGACACCGGCACCAGCGACGCCCTTTCGTGCAACCCTTGCGCGCCAACGCACCCACCATGCGGCACCCCGGGCTGTTACCGCGGTGGCGACCACACGGCCGAGCCACAAACCCTGGCCTAGGACCAGGGCTCGTCCAGCGCCGACGCCTCGTCACCGGCAGCCCGGAGCTCGTCGCGCACCACGCGATACGCGAGACCCTCGGCGTATCCCTTGCGCGCCAACGCACCCACCAGGCGGCGGATCTTGGTCGTCTCGTCCACCCCGGACAGCGCGCGGAGACGTTTGCGGACCAGCTCGCGGGCCCGCTCCTCCTCCGCATCGCCGTCGACCGCGGCGACGGCCTCGGCCACCACCTCGTCAGCGACGCCCTTGCGGCGCAGCTCCATCGCGAGGGCACGACGGCCCAGGCCGTTGTAGGTGTGCCGGGAGCGCACCCACATCTCGGCGAACTGCGCGTCGTCGATCAGACCGGCGCGATCGAACTTGCCGAGGACGACCTCGGCGGCACCGGCGCTGATCCCCTTGCGCAGCAACGCGTCGTACAGTTCCTGCCGGGATCGGGCCCGAGCGGTGAGCAGCGCGTAGCAGATGTCGCGTGCCTTGCGCTGCTCCTCAGCCTCGTCCAAACCAGGAACCTCTTAGAACTCGACCGGAGCGGCGGGAACCGTCTCGTCAGCGTCGAGGGTGGCGCCGATGCCGAGCTTGTCCTTGATGCGCTTCTCGACCTCGTTCGCGATGTCCGGGTTGTCCAGCAGGAACTTGCGGGCGTTCTCCTTGCCCTGGCCCAGCTGGTCGCCCTCGTAGGTGTACCAGGCACCCGACTTGCGCAGGATGCCCTGGTCGACGCCCATGTCGATGAGCGAGCCCTCGCGGCTGACGCCCTTGCCGTAGAGGATGTCGAACTCGGCCTGCTTGAACGGCGGCGCGACCTTGTTCTTCACGACCTTGACCCTGGTGCGGTTGCCGACGGGCTCGCCGCCGTCCTTCAGGGTCTCGATGCGGCGCACGTCCAGACGCACGGAGGCGTAGAACTTCAGCGCCTTACCACCGGTCGTGGTCTCCGGGGAGCCGAACATCACGCCGATCTTCTCGCGCAGCTGGTTGATGAAGATCGCGGTCGTGTTGGACGCGCTGAGCGCACCCGTGATCTTGCGCAGCGCCTGGCTCATCAGGCGGGCCTGCAGACCGACGTGGTTGTCGCCCATCTCGCCCTCGATCTCGGCGCGCGGCACGAGGGCGGCGACCGAGTCGATGACCAGGATGTCGAGCGCGCCGGAGCGGACGAGCATGTCCGCGATCTCCAGCGCCTGCTCACCGGTGTCGGGCTGGGAGACCAGCAGCGCGTCGGTGTCGACGCCCAGCTTCTTCGCGTACTCGGGGTCGAGCGCGTGCTCGGCGTCGATGAACGCCGCGATGCCGCCGGCCTTCTGCGCGTTCGCCACGGCGTGCAGCGCCACGGTCGTCTTACCCGACGACTCCGGACCGTAGATCTCGACGACCCGGCCGCGCGGCAGGCCACCGATGCCGAGCGCCACGTCCAGGGCGATCGCGCCGGTCGGGATCACGGCGATCGGGGCACGGCCCTCTTCACCGAGGCGCATCACGGAGCCCTTGCCGAACTGCTTGTCGATCTGCGCCAGGGCCAGCTCGAGCGCCTTGTCCCGGTCGGGTGCTGCGGGTGCCATCTTGGGTCCACCTTTTGTCGTCTGCCGTTGCTTCGTCATGTTGGACCTGACGCTACTGGCGGGGTCTGACAATTCTGCGAAGCCGGGGGTCGGGGCCACTGTAGCCGAACACGTGTTCGAGCACACGTGACACTCCGAACCGCGGGCTCAGCGTCGATTTTCCGGAACTTCGAACGCGTCGCAGACCGCGACCCAGACCTCTTTGGCGCCGATTCCCGCCTCCAACGCGTCGTCGGCGGTACGTCCTCCCAGCGACGACAGCACGTGGTCGCGGGCGATCATCTCGGCCCTGACCTGGCCGAACTCCCCCGCCATGAGTTTGCGGAACATGGTGATGCGCACCGCAAGACCCTAACGAACGGGCTTTCGCAGCGACGCGAAGAGGCACACCACGAGCAACGGCAGCGCGGTGAACCCGACGATCAGCCCGAGCGCCGCGTACGACCACGCCGTCACGACGATCCCGGACACCGCGCCACCAACGGCCCCGCCGACGTTCATCACCAGATCGGACAGCCCCTGCGCGGCGGGCCGATCTTCGACCCGCACGGATTCGGTGAGCAACGCGGACCCGGACACCAGCCCCGCGGACCAGCCGAACCCGAGCAGCACCAGCCCCGCGGCGAGCTGCGGAGCGTCGTGCGACGGCGCCATCCCGGCGATCCCGGACGCCGCCACCACCAGCGACGCGCCGATCGCGAGCACCGGCACCCGCCCCAGCCGGTCCGCCATCCACCCGAACAACGGGCTCGCGGCGTACATCGCGGCCACGTGCAGGCTGATCACCACGCCGACCACGCGCAACGACGACCCGGCGTGGTTCATGTGCACCGGTGTCATCGACATCAGCCCGACCATCGCGGTGTGGCACAACATCACTCCAACGAGTGCAAGTCGTGCCATCGGCCCGAGCGCTCCCCAGATCTTCAGACCACCTGGAGTGCCACCGCCGGTGCAGTGCGGAGATTCAACCGGCCGAGTGCTTCTCACGACCACGAGCGGGTCCGGCCGCAGCCCGAACTGGATCACCAGCACCGCGGCGCCGAGCACCACGGCGGCAAGCAGGAACGGCCCGACACCCACGGGCAGACCGAGAAGAGCCGCGAGCCGTCCAGCGGGATCAGCCAGGTTCGGCCCGATGATCGCGCCGATCATCGCCGCCCACACCACCCGCGAGAGCTCGCGCGCACGCCGTTGTGGATCCGCCAGATCCGTTGCGGCATAACGAGCCGCGTAGTTCGCGCTGGAGGCCCCTCCGAACAGGAGCAGCCCTACCAACAACACGGGCCACACCCCGGCACCCACGGCGACAGCGGCGATCACGGCACCGAGCGCGCCCATGCTGTAGCCGAGGATCAACGCGGGACGACGCCCACGCCGTTGCGCCAGACGCGCACCGGGTAAGGCGAGCAGCGCGGCACCGGCGACGGCCGCGGTCTGGGCGAGCCCGCCGACGGCATCGGACCCGGACAGCGACGCGGCGATCAGCGTGCTGATCGCGAGGCCGATCGTCACGGCCGCCGACCCCAGGATCTGGGTGCCGGTCAGCACGCGGACGACCTTGCGCTGCACGCGTTCGACCTGCGGCGCGACGGTCACCATGATCGCGATGGTGGCACGCGGGACCCGCGCGCCGACAGGTCCATCAGGGGCGCTTACTCACCCGGTTGAACGGTCCGCTCGAAGAAATCGGCGATTTCGTCCGGCTTGAGCTCGTTCGCGTTCTCCTCGGCGTTCTTGGTGAGGATGCCGAACATGGGCCGTCCCTTGGCCGTGAACACCAGCACGCCGGTGCCGCTCGACGTGGCCGCGCGGTAGCTGCCCTCCAGGCCGTTGCCGGTCCAGTCGGCCTCGACGCGGTCGGTCTGGAACGACTTCGCGATGGCCTCGACGTTGTTCTCGGCGCCGGTGACGCTGTCGGTGAGGATGTACTGGACCGCGTAGCCGTCGCGGATCGTGCAGCTCACGACCGTGCCCTTGATCTCCTCCATGCCGGTGATCTGCGCGGAGTCGGCCTTCTCGCAGCCGCCGCCGTCCGGCACGTGGCCCGCGAGCTGGCGCAGGCACTTGGTGAAGCCCTGGCCGTCCTGCGCGGTGTCGTCCTTGCACTCGTCCGCGCTGGGCAGGTCCGGGCCGTTGAACGCGAACACCGCGCCGATGACGAGGGCCAGTGCCACCACCGCGCCGCCGATGCCGAGGAGGACCTTCTTGTTGTCCTTCTTCGGCGGCATCTGCTGCTGCGGGAAGTTCATCGGGTAGCTGCCGCTGACGTTCGGGTTCATCGGGTACTGCGAAGTCAGCTGGTAGGTGCCGCTCGCCGAGTACGGCCCGCTCACGTTCGGGTTCGGGTACGACCCGCTGATCACCGGGTTCGGGCCGCTGACGTGCGGGCCGACCGGGTGCGGGCCGCTGACGGCCGGGCTGACCGGCGCCGTCACCACGGTCGGCGGCTCGACGTAGCGGGGCTTGTCGTCCTCCGGCTTCAGCGTGATCATCGCGCGGTCCACGACCTGCGCGCCGGACGCGACGATCGTCTCCGGGTTGTCCGGGTTGGTCGGGACGATGCCGACCTTCTCCGCGATGACCTGCGCGACCAGCGGCATCCGGCAGGAGCCGCCGACGAGGTAGACGTGCTGCGGCGTGACGCCCGCCTTGTGCACGGTGGTGATGAGGAGCTCGGTGGTGCGGATCAGGCTCGGCCGGATCAGCGCCTCCAGCTCGCCGCGGGTGACGAGGACCTTCTCGAACGGCTCCGGCATCATCACCTCGACCTGAGGCAGCTCGGAGAGGTCCTCCTTGGCGAGGCGCAGCTCCTCGCGCAGGCCGAGCCGGGCGCGGTGGTCGTCCACGGTGACCGGGCGCAGCAACCGCTGCCAGCCGGCCGGGTCCTTGTGCGAGACGCTGCGGCCGATGTGTTCCAGCAGCGCCTGGTCGATGTCGAGGCCGCCGACGTCGCTGAGGCTGCCGTCGGCGAGGATGCGGTGCTCCGAGTCGAGCACGGAGACGTCGAACGTGTCGGCTCCGAAGTCGTAGATCGCGAGCGGGCGGCCACCGCCGAGCGAGGCCACCGCGATGGCCTCGGGAACGGGCACCAGCTCGCCCGTCATGCCGGCGAGCCTGGCCGACGACAGCAGCTTGTTGCGCCTGGTCGGGCCCCATTCCGCCGGGTGCGTCAGGCGGATCTCGTCGAGCGGGGTGTCGCCGAGCAGCGGGGTGACGGCCTCCATCACGCGCGCGTAGATTGCCGCGAGCGCGTCGTTGACCGGCAGGTTCGTCTCGCCGAGCTTGATCGTCGCGGAGTCGATGTGGCGCTTCGGGTTCGCCTCGTAGCGCGACGGGTCCTGGCGCGAACGCCGCTCCGCTTCTTTGCCGACGAGCAGGGTGCCGTCCTCGTCGAGGTAGACGGACGAGGGCATGGTGGGCCCTCCGTCCAGATCCACCACACCGTGGTCGGACAGCACCGCAACCGTGTTGGCGGTGCCCAGGTCGACGGACAGGACGCGCACCGTGCTCCCCTCGCAGGACGTACTGCGGGTGATCGTGCCACAGCGCCCTTCGACAGGTGCTCGGACCTGCACAATCAGAAATTGTCAGACCCGGTTGTCATGATGGTCGGCATGGACGTGATGGAAGCTTTCTCACCGGCGACCAGGCAGTGGTTCGCCGGGGCTTTCGCCGCGCCCACCCAGGCCCAGACGGGTGCGTGGGCGGCCGCGGCGGCGGGCGAGCACGCGCTGGTCATCGCCCCCACGGGTTCGGGCAAGACGCTGGCCGCGTTCCTGTGGGCACTGGACCGGCTGGCTTCTTCCTCGGTCCCGGCGGAGCCGAAACGACGGTGCCGGGTGCTTTACGTGTCACCGTTGAAAGCGCTGGCGGTGGACGTCGAACGAAATCTGCGCGCACCTTTGGCCGGTATTCGGCAGGCCTCGCACCGGCTCGGCTTGTCCGAGCCGTCGATCACCGTGGGCATGAGGACGGGCGACACCTCTCCGGAGGAGCGGCGAGCGTTCGGGCGCACTCCCCCGGACGTGCTGGTGACGACGCCGGAGTCGTTGTTCCTGCTGCTCACCTCCTCGGCGCGCGAGTCGTTGCGCGGCGTGGAGACGGTGATCATCGACGAGGTGCACGCGGTGGCGGGCACCAAGCGCGGCGCGCACATGGCGTTGTCACTCGAACGGCTGGACGCACTGCTCGAAAAGCCTGCTCAGCGGATCGGGCTGTCCGCGACGGTGCGGCCGGTCGAGGAGATCAGCACCTTCCTCGCCGGCGGGCGTCCGGTGTCGGTGGTGCAGCCGAAGACCCCCAAGACCATCCAGGTCGAGGTGGAGGTGCCGGTCGAGGACATGGCGCTGCTCGGCCAGCCGACGGGTGAGGTGTCGGGCTCGGCTGCCGGTGCCGAGCAACGCACGTCCATCTGGCCGTCGGTCGAGGCACGTGTGCTCGAACTGGTGCGGGCGCACCGGTCGACGATCGTGTTCGCGAACTCGCGGCGGCTCGCGGAACGGCTGACCGCGCGCCTGAACGAGCTCGCCGAAGAAGCCGCCGAGCTGGAGTCGTTCCCCGCCGAGGCGATCGGCCAGTCCGGGATGACCGTGCAGAAGACCGCGTCCGTGGCCCGCGCGCACCACGGGTCGATGTCGCGAGAGCAACGCACCGCGGTAGAAGAGGACCTGAAGTCCGGGCGGCTGCCGTGTGTGGTGGCGACGTCGTCGTTGGAGCTCGGCATCGACATGGGCGCGGTCGACCTGGTGGTGCAGGTCGAGGCGCCGCCGTCGGTCGCTTCGGGGCTGCAACGCGTCGGTCGCGCCGGTCACCAGGTCGGTGCGGTGTCGCGGGGCGTGATGTTCCCGAAGTTCCGCGGTGACCTGGTGTCGTGCGCGGTGGTGGCGGAACGGATGCAGAACGGCTCGATCGAGGCCGTGAAGTTCCCGCGCAATCCCCTGGACGTGCTGGCTCAGCACATCGTCGCGATGGTGGCGATGGAGACGTGGACGGTCGAGGAGCTGACCGGGCTGGTGCGGCGGGCCGCGCCGTTCGCCGGGCTGCCGGACTCGGCACTGCACGCCGTGCTGGACATGCTGTCCGGCCGGTACCCGTCCGAGGAGTTCGGTGAGCTGCGGCCGCGAATCACCTGGGACCGGGTGAACTCCGAACTGCGCGGCCGGCCGGGGTCTCAACGTCTGGCCGTCACTTCCGGCGGCACGATCCCCGATCGCGGGCTGTTCGCGGTGATGACGCCGCCGTCGGAGAACGGTCCGGGCTCCCGCGTCGGCGAGCTCGACGAGGAGATGGTCTACGAGTCGCGCGTCGGCGACACGTTCCTGCTGGGCACGTCGTCGTGGCGGGTCGAGGACATCACCCACGATCGAGTGATTGTCGTGCCCGCGCCGGGTCAGCCCGCGCGGATGCCGTTCTGGAAGGGCGACGCGCCGGGCCGCCCGCTGGAACTGGGCCGGGCGATGGGCAAGTTCCTCCGCGAAGTGTCCACAATGGAGGATTCGGCCGCGCGCGAACGGGCCGCTTCCGCCGGGCTGGACCAGTGGGCGACGGACAACTTGCTGGCCTATCTGGGCGAGCAGCGGGACGCGACACGGCACGTCCCGAACGACAGAACCGTGCTGGTGGAACGGTTCCGCGACGAGCTGGGCGACTGGCGGCTCGTGGTGCACTCCCCGTTCGGCGCCCAGGTCAACGCGCCGTGGGCGTTGGCGATCGCGGCCCGGCTGCGCGAACGCCGTGGTGTCGAGGTGCAGGCCGCGCACTCCGACGACGGCATCGTGCTGCGGTTGCCCGATGCGCTCGACTACGAGGGCGTGGAGGTGACGGCGGGCGCCGAGGACGTGCTGCTCGATCCGGACGAGGTCGAGCAGATCGTGGTCGCGGAGGTGGGCGGTTCGGCGTTGTTCGCGGCCCGGTTCCGCGAGTGCGCCGCCCGCTCGCTGCTGCTCCCCCGCCGTGATCCGAAACGGCGGACTCCGTTGTGGCAGCAGCGTCAGCGCTCGGCCCAGCTGCTGTCGGTGGCGGCGAAGTACGAGCGGTTCCCGGTGGTCCTGGAGGCGATGCGCGAGTGCCTGCAGGACGTCTACGACGTGCCGGGCCTGCGCGAGCTGATGTCGGACGTCCGCGCGCGCCGGGTGCGCGTGGTCGAGGTGGAGACGCCGTCGCCGTCGCCGTTCGCGCGCAGCCTGCTGTTCGGTTACGTGGGCATGTTCCTCTACGAGCTCGACGCTCCGCTGGCGGAACGTCGTGCGGCGGCGCTGTCGCTCGACTCGACCTTGCTCGCGGAGCTGCTCGGTTCCGAGGCGATCCGGGAGCTGCTGGACCCGGAGGTCGTGGCCGAGGTCGAACGCAGCCTGCAACGTCTGTCCGAGGATCGCCGCCCGCGCCATGCCGAGGACGCCGCAGACCTGTTGCGGTTCCTGGGAGATCTCTCCGACGCCGAGGCGCTCGAACGCGGTGTGCCCCGCGAGTGGCTGGACGAGCTGGTGGCCGAGCGCCGGGTGATCCGCGTCCGGATCGCCGGTGAGGAACGCTCGATCTCGATCGAGGACGCGGGCAAGGTTCGCGACGCTTTGGGTGTGGCCCTGCCGGTCGGCGTGCCGGAAGCCTTCACCGAACCGGTCGCGGATCCGCTAGGCGAGCTGCTGAGCCGCTACGCCCGCACCCACGGTCCTTTCGCCGCAACGGAACCGGCTACCCGGTTCGGCTTGGGCGTGGCCGTGGTGACGGGTGTGCTGGAACGGATGGCGGCCACGGGCCGGTTGGTGCGCGGCGAACTCCGGCCCGGTGGCACGCACACCGAGTACTGCGACGCGGACGTGCTCCGGCGGCTGCGCCGTGCGTCGCTGGCCCGGCTGCGATCCGAGGTCGAACCGGTCGAACCCGCGGCGCTGGGCAGGTTCCTGCCGTCGTGGCACGGCCTGGGCCGCCGGCTGCGCTCGGCACCGACGGTCGACGACGTGTTCTCTGTCGTCGAACAGCTTGCGGGAGCACCACTTCCGGCAAGCGCCCTGGAGTCGCTGCTGCTCCCCTCGCGGTTGCCGGGCTACTACCCGGCGCTGCTGGACGAGCTGACCGCGTCCGGCGAGGTGACGTGGACGGGCTGCGGCTCTCTGGCCGGCGGCGACGGCTGGATCGCCTTGGCCCCAACGGATGTGGCCGACCTGCTGCTGCCCGACCTGGTACTGGAGTCCATCCCGGAGTCGCCGCTGCACACGGCGCTCCTGGAAGCTCTGTCCGGTGGAGCCCTGTTCTTCCGGCAGGTGGTCGACCGGGTCTCGCTGTCCGTGGAGTGCACGGACGCCGAGGTCGTCGGCGCGCTGTGGGACCTGGTGTGGGCGGGCCTGATCACCAACGACACCCTGTCCCCGTTGCGCGCCTTGGTGTCCGGCGGCGGCGCGGCCCACAAGCCTCGCCGCAGCGCCCCACGCGGCCGCTACGCCCGGTTGCGCGCCGCCCGTCCGGACATGCCGTCGCGCACCGGCCCGCCGACCGCCGCCGGCCGTTGGTCGCTGGCGGTGCCCCCGGCTTCGGATCCGACCCGCCGAGCACACGCCCGAGCCGAAGCCTTCCTGGAACGCCACGGCGTGCTGACCCGCGGCGCCCTCGACACCGAGCGCGTGACGGGCGGGTTCAGCGGCGTCTACAAGGTGCTGCGGGCGATGGAGGAGTCGGGCCAGGTCATCCGCGGCTACGTCGTCGAGGGCTTGGGCGCCGCCCAGTTCGCGGCGCGGGGCGCGGTCGACCGGCTGCGGGCCCTGTCGCGGCCGCCTGGCCAACCGGCAGCGGACGACCAAGCCGCCGTGGTGCTCGCCGCGGCCGACCCGGCCCAGCCCTACGGCGCCGCGCTGCCGTGGCCGGATCCACTGGGAGAGGGCAAACATCGCCCGGCGCGCAAGGCGGGCGCGCTGGCCGTACTGGTCGACGGCAGCCCGGCGCTGTACGTCGAGCGGGGCGGCAAATCCCTGCTGTCGTTCACCGACGACGACCCGACGCTGCGCGTGGCCGCCAACGCGCTGAGCCGGGCGGTCCGCGACGGCTGGCTGGGTCAGCTGGCCGTGCAGCGGGCCGACGGCGAGGTCGCCCTGACCTCGCACCTCGCCTCCGTGCTGCAGGAAGCTGGCTTCCGCGCCACCCCGAAAGGCCTGCGACTACGAGCCTGACCGAACCCTCCTCGGCTCTCCCCCACGGACCGACGCGACAAACCTACGCGCCCAGCGCCGCCGGTGCGCACCCCGCAGGTCCCTCGACCACGCTCCCAAGCCCGCATCCCGGACCACACTCCCGGCCCGCGTCGCAAGCCGGCGTCCTCAGTCCACGCTCCCGCTCGCGTCGCCAACCCACGTCCCCAGTCCGCGTCCCCAGTCCGCGTCGCCTGCCCGCGCCCCCAGTCCGCGTCTCCAGTCCGCGTCCCCAGTCCGCGTTGCCTGCCCGCGTTCCCAGCCCACGTCCCCTGTTCCTAGTCCGTGTCCCAGTCCGCGTCCCCAAGTTCGCGTTCCGTGTTCCCAGTCCGTGTCTCCTGTTCCCAGTCCGCGTTCCCCGGTCCGCACGCCCGCGCTCCGCATATATGCGGGGGGAGCGAACTGGCGAATCAGGACATCGTTTTTCGCCCGCCATGCTGAACAAGACGCTGACCTGGGGCGATCGGGACAAGGTTCACCCGCCCGAGTGACACTCGGTGAGGCGGGGCTAGGCGGGGAAGAGCGAGCTGTACGCGTTCAGGGCGGGCTGTCCGCCGAGGTGCGCGTAGAGCACCGTGGAGTCGCGGTCGATCTCGCCCGACGACACCAGGTGGATTAGACCCGCCAGCGACTTCCCCTCGTAGACCGGGTCGGTGATCATGCCCTCCAGGCTCGCGCCGAGGCGCATGGCGTCCACTGTGG
This sequence comes from Lentzea sp. NPDC006480, assembly GCF_040611995.1. Taxonomy (NCBI): domain Bacteria; kingdom Bacillati; phylum Actinomycetota; class Actinomycetes; order Pseudonocardiales; family Pseudonocardiaceae; genus Lentzea; species Lentzea sp. NPDC006480. Next base: position 6,776 of record NZ_JBEXPJ010000047.1, on the reverse strand, counting down.
ACTCGTCGGCGATGCCGTAGGTGCCGGCGTGGAAGCGGTCGTCGAGGAGGATGTCCTTCTCGGACACCGTGACCTCGCGGAGCTTGGCGGTGTTGTGGGCGATGCGGGTGATCTGGTCGAGGGTCTCGGCGGGCTTGGCGGAGGCGTCGATGCCCAGCACGCGGCGGTTGGTGTCGCCGGCGAAACCGGCGACCATGCCCGCCTGGGTGCTGCCGGTGACCGAGCAGACGATGATGGTGTCGAAGAAGACGCCGAGCTGGGCTTCCTGCTGGCGGACCTCGTCGGCCCAGTTCGCGAAGCCCATGCCGCCCAGCGGGTGGTCGGAGGCGCCGGCCGGGATCGGGTAGGGCTTGCCGCCCGCCGCGCGGACGTCCTCGATGGCCTTCTCCCAGGCCGGTTTGACGCCGATGCCGAACTCGGCGTCCACCAGGCGGACGTCGGCTCCCATCATGCGGCTGAGCAGGATGTTGCCCACCCGGTCGCTGCCGACGTCGGACCACTCGACCCAGCTTTCCTGCACCAGCACGGCTTTCAGTCCCGCTCGCGCCGCGGCCGCCGCGACCTGGCGGGTGTGGTTCGACTGGATGCCGCCGATCGACACCAGCGTGTCGCAGCCGGTGGCGAGTGCGTCGGCGACGAGGTATTCGAGCTTGCGGGTCTTGTTGCCGCCGTAGGCGAGGCCGGAGTTGCAGTCCTCGCGCTTCGCCCACACGGAGGCGCCGCCGAGGTGCGCGGACAGGCGGTCCAGGCGGTGGACCGGCGAGGGACCGAAGAGCAGCGGGAATCTGTTCACAGCTCGTCCTTCAGCGTGTCCCAGTTCTGGTCGACCAGGCTGGCGGCCAGCACGGAGTCGCCCTGCTCGCAGGCGTCGATGATCTGCTGGTGCTGGGTGACCGAGTGGCGGGCGTGAGCCGAGGAGAAGCGGCTGTGCTCGGCGCGGCGGATCAGCGGCGTGTAGCGGTCGATGGTCGCGGTGATCGCGAAGTTGTCGCAGCAGCGGATGGCCACGGCGTGGAACTCGTCGTCGGCGGCCAGCGCGGCGACGGCGTCGTTGGCGTCGAGTGCCTTCTTGAAGGCCTTGTTGGCGGCGCGCATCGCGGCGATGTCGTCGGGTGTCAACGACTTCCGCTCGATGACCAGGCCCATGGCGAGCGAGTGCATCGACTGCACGACGGTGAGCGCGTCGAGCACCGGCTCCGCTTCCAGCGCGGTGACCCTGGTGTAGGCGTGCGCCTTGGTCTCGACGAGGCCCTCGTCGGTCAGCGTCGCGAGCGCCTCGCGGACCGGGGTGCGGGAGAGGCCGAGCTTCTCGGCCAGCTCGACGTCCTTGATGGCCGTGCCCGGCTCCAGGTCGCCGCGCACGATCGCCGACCTGATCTCGGCCGCGGCTCGCTCCTTCAGTGACCCATATCCAATATATTGCATATTGGTGAGCGTAGGGCTGGGCCTCAGTGATCGCAACCACTGAGCGTTGAACAGCAGAAACCCCCGAGCCGCGAGCAGCTCGGGGGTGGCGCTCAGAACGAGTCAGGCCAACGGGAGCGCGCGGCCGAGCACCGCGAACGGGCGCGGGTCGCCGGTGAACTGGTAGTGCCGCAGCACGTCGACGAAGCCGACACGGCGGTAGAGCTTCCACGCCTTGCTCGGGCCCTCGGGCGTCGACAGCAGCACGCGAGACGGGCTGACGCCCTCCATGAGGTGGCGCAACAGGTCCTCGCCGAGGCCGCGGCCCTGGGCCCGCGGCAGCACGTGGAGCTCGGTCAGCTCGAAGTAGTCGGTGAGCCAGTCGTCGACGACGGCGGGCGACGAGACGGCCATCAACCCGCGCCGCACCTGTTCGTGCCACCACTGCCCGGCCGCGCCGCGGTAGCCGTAGCCGATGCCGACGAGCTCGTCCTGCTCCCCCAGCGCGACTACACAGCGCCAGTCCTCGCGCATCATGTGCGCGAGCCACATCGGGGCGCGCTGCTCGACGGTGCCGGGCGGGTAGTTCATCGCCGTCACGTACAACGAGAGTGCTTCGCCGAGCCGGACGTTGAGCTCGGAGGCGGACATCTCGACGATGCGCTCCAGGCGCGGCGAGGCCGTCATGCCGACACCACCGCCACGCGCCCGCCCGTCAGTGCCACCAGATCCGCGAAGGTCGTGGGGTACACGGCGTGCGGATGGCCCGCCGCGGCCCAGATCTCCTCGTAGCCGGACAGGGCCCTGTCCACCACGGTCTCGATCGGCCCGGGATGCCCGACCGGCGAGACACCGCCGATCACTTGGCCCGTGTGCTCACGCACGAACTCCGGGTCGGCGCGTCTGACCGCGTCCGCACCCACCAGTTCGGCGATCATCGACGTGTCCGCGCGGTGCGCGCCCGAGGTCAGCACCAGCAGCGGAGCCGCCACGCCGTCGCGCACCGCAGCGAACAGCAGGCTGTTCGCGATCGCGCCGACCTGCACGCCCACCGCGTCCGCCGCGGCTGCCGCTGTCCGCACGGCGTCCGGCAGCACAACGATGCGTTCGGCGGTGGCGGCCGGCAGGGCTTCCGCGACTTTGCGGATTCCGGGGTGTTCGAGCGCACTCACATCACCATCAGACCACGACTGGCCCGTACGTGGTGGGGCGGGTTGAGGAATCCATCGGCCGGGAGCTACGCTGGACATGACTCGAACATGTGTTCGAGTCGCACCATGCCCCGGAGGTGGGGTGGGGGAAGCACCCCACCTCCGGGAGCCGCCGGCTTCCCCTCGGCGGAGACGTCGTTCACCGACGCCACGAGGAGGCCGAGATGACTGCAATCGACTTCCCCATCCCGTTACCGCCCGCATCCGCGCTCGCGCTGCTGCAGCAGGCTCGCGAGTCGCTCGCCGAGTCCGAACGCACGCCCGAGCCGCCGGAGCGGTTCGCGACGGCCTATCTCGCCGCGTTGCGTGCTGCCGCCGCGGTGCTCGCGTTACGCGGACGACCCCATCGCGGGCGTTCGAAACCGACCAGCGCGTGGGTGCTGCTCGCCACGATGGCGCCGGAGATGAGCGAGTGGGCCACGTTCTTCGCGTCGTGGTCGTCAACGCGTGCTGCTGTGCTCGCAGGCATCACAAGGCACGTCAACGCGCGCACGGCCGACGACCTGGTGCGCCAGACCGATCAGTTCGTGACGCTCGTCGACCGCGCGATGAACGAGGCCAAAAATGAGGCCCCGCGGTGAACGCTCTGGAAGTGCTGCGTCGTGAAGCGGAACTGCTCGCCATGTCCGCGATCGGCCAGCCACCGCACAAGGGCGTGCCCGCGTGTCCCGGGCTCAATCTCGGGGAGACGGTCCGGCACGTCGGCAGCGGCTACCGGTCGGCACTGGAGTGGATCCGGCTCGGCCGCGAGCCCGAAGCCGGGGAATGGCAGGAGTTCCCGGCGGAGGGCGAGGATCCGCTGGAGTTCATGCGGTCGGGCGCGGAGGCCGTGCTCGCGGAGTTGGAGGCGCACGAGGAGGACGAGCCGTGCGCGACCTGGTGGCCGGTGCAGCAGAACTACGGCTTCTGGCGGCGACGGCTCGCGCACGAGACGACGGTGCACCGCATGGACGTCCAGGGCGCCGCGGGCATGGAGGTCGGCCCGGTCACCGACGAGGTCGCGATCGACGGCGTCGACGAGGTGCTCACGTTGTGGCTGGGGCACAAGCTCGACGTGCTCGGCGTGCGGGGGTCGCGGGACAGCCTGGTCACGATCCAGGTCCAGGACCACCTGTGGCTCACGCGCTGCGGTCCGCAGGGGGCGTCGGCGTGGCGCGTGGTCGATCCGGAGGACGTGCACGTCGCCGACGCTCAGGTCTCCGCGAACCCGATGACGATGTACCGCTGGCTGTGGGGACGGTTGCCCGACCGGATGGTCCAGGTGATCGGTGACCACGACGCGATCGCGCAGCTCTGGGCGCTACTGCGGCTCGCGACCAAGTAGCACGTTGGCGGTCTCCGCCCCCGTCGCCGACAACAGCCGGTAACGGGCGCGGCGGCCGTCGAACTCCAGCAGTGCCACGGAGTTCCCGAAGTGCGGGCCGCTGGTCTTGCGCCAGCGCATCAGGTCCTTCGGCACGCCGGCGAGCGTCGCGAGGCGGCGGAACACCCAGGCCGCGGTAGCCGACCACGACAGCCGGAAGATCGGCAGGAACACGTTCGGCGGCTCGTTGTGCACCGGCGAGCACACGAGCTGTGTCACCGTCGCCTTCGTCGGCGTGGGGAAGTCGGCTTCGGCGACGTAGCTGTGGTGGACGTCGCCGGAGAGCACGCAAACCGTTGCGGCGCCGTTGTTCGCCGCCTTCTCGATCATGCGGGTGAGCCGGTCGAACGACTCGCGGAACGCCGGCCAGTGCTCCAGGTCCGCCGCCTGCCGGATCTTCTCCGCCGCTCTGCCCTGCCAGCCCTTCTTGCGCGCGCCGATCTCGTTGAGGGACTGGAAGTGGCTGAGCGCGTGCGGCATCAGCCACGGCAGCGACGAGCCGATGAGCAGGTGGTCGTAGTCGCCCTGGGAGTTTCGCTCAAGCCACTCGAACTCGGCGTCGCTGACCATCTTCCGCTCGTCGTTCTCCAGGATGCGGCCGCAGCGCGTGTCGATCATCAGCAGCCGGGCGCGGCCGAAGTCGCGGCGGAAGCTCCACCACGTGCACTTGCGGCCCCCTGTCTCCTTGTCCGCCTCTTCGGCGAACTCCTCCAACAGCGGCAGCACGTCGGTGCCCTGGGCCTTCACCTTGGCGTACAAGGGATCCCTGGCGAGCTCGTCCGGGCCGAGGTTGCCGAGGTGCTGGTACACCCAGTACGACGAGATGGCGCCGCGAATCCTGTCGCGCCACCAGGGCTTGTCGGCCATTTCATGGCGCCACACCGCGGAGGTGTTCCAGTCGTCGCGCACGTCGTGGTCGTCGAAGATCATCGACGAGGGCACGACCGAGAGCAGCCAGCGGATCTCCGGGTCGCCCCAGGTCTCGTGGTAGAGGTGGGCGTACTCGCGGAAGTGCACGACCTCGCCGTCGGGTTCCTGCGTGCCGTGACGGTGTTCGTTGAGCCACTGCTTCGTGGCTTCGGTGGGTTCGTCGGCGTAGACCTGGTCTCCCAACAGGATCAGCGCCTGCGGCCAGTCCTGTTCCGGCGTGCGCATGAGCCGCTGCGCGAAGGCGTCGAGGGCGTCGGGGCCGACCGGCTGGTTCGGCGCGGCGCGGCACGACCCGAAGGCGATCCTGGTGACTTCACCGGTGCGGATGACGGGTTTCGGGAACTTGCTGCCGGGTTCCGGCCAGACGAGTTCCTGGTCGAGTCTGACGTCGTACTCGGTGCGCGGCCCCAGGTTCTCCAGTCTCACCAGGGCGTAGTGCTGGCCGCCGACCTGGAACGTGCGCCCGGTGTGGCCCGCGATCGTGACCTCGCAGGAGGCGTCCGTCTCGACCCAGACGGTCGCGGACGTCTCGTTCACAAACCTGAGGAGCGGTCCGAGCACCAGCTTCGCCACCCGCGAGACAGTACCCTCGCACGCGTGGAAATCACGTTCGACGCAGCCGATCCCTCCGCTCTGGCCGCGTTCTGGTCCGAGTTCGCCGGTGACGAGATCGAGCTGACGTTCGTGTGGAGCGACGCCCCGAAGATCGAGAAGAACCGGGTGCACCTCGACCTGGCCTCGTCGTCGCCCGAACATCAGGCGGACATCGTGGCGCGGGCCCTGAAGCTCGGCGCCGAACACGCGGACATCGGGCAGCGTGACGTGCCTTGGGTGGTGCTGCGCGATCCGCAGGGCAACGAGTTCTGCGTGCTGGAGCCGCGGCCCGAGTACACCGGGGTGATCGCCGCGGTCGTCGTCGACTCGCCGGATCCGCTGGCTTCCGCTCAGGCGACCGGGCATCCGGTGGTGCGCAGCGGTGAGGGCTGGGCGTCGGTGCGACCGGAGCCCGGACCGTGGCTGGAGTTCGTGCAGACCTCCGACTCGGAGCCGATCACGAACCGCGTTCGCGTGCGGTGGGCAGATCTGGGCTGATGCAGGTCGATCTCTGGGAGGCCTGGCGGCTCTGGAGCACCGGCACATCGATGCAGCAGGTCGTGCTGTGGGGCATGCCGCTCGTGTGGTGGGGCCGCGTGCGCAAAGCCACCCAGTTCCTGGCGGGGCTCGTCGTGCTCTTGGACATCATCGGACCTCCGCGGCTGCGGACATGGGCTGGCGGATCCGCAGGGGTGGCGACCACCCGGCTGCGTCAGCTGCGGCTGCTCGCCACGCTGGACGCCTGGCGCGACTTCCGGCAGCACTGGTTCACAGCGGCATTCCGATCCGCGGCGCGTCGCGGACGGCGAAGGCGTCGCTCGTGCTCGGGCAGCTCAAGCGGCAGGAGGAGTTCCGCGAGCGGTACCGCGTCAGCGAGAACGTCGAGCTGCTCGTGCTCTTGGCGATCACCGCGTTCGTCATCGCGGGACTGGTCAGTGACAGCCTGATGGAACGGACGATCGCGACGGTCATGGCTCACCCGTGGCTGCTCGTGTTCCTGCCCTTCATCTACGTCCCTGGCTTCGCGTTCTACGTCGTCTCGCTGCTCGGCTCACTGCTGGGAGCGACGTTCGGGTTCGTCGTGCTGCGCCCGCTGGCACGGCTGCTCGACCGCGAGAACCCCGGCTACCACGTCCGTTGGTTCGCCTTCTTCTTGTTCGTCGCCGGCTTCCACTTCGATCTTCTCGCCAGCTGGTAGGACAGCGACACCTCGCGGCCGAGCGCGGTGAACGACAGGCGCCCGTCGGCCTGCAGCAAGGTCAGGATCTTCCAGT